>JAQBGW010000076.1:0-59150 GCA_032128415.1 Betaproteobacteria bacterium
GCGTAGCTCACGCCGAAATTCACCACGGCGCCATCGGCGAAAGTGACGATGGCCCAGGTCACGTCATGCGCGCTGTAACCCGCTTCCTTGAAAATGCCATATTGTCCGCGGGCGATGACTTCGACCGGTGGATTGCCTTCCAGAAACCAGCACATCAGATCGACGTAGTAAGTCAGCACGTCCAGCACCGGTGTCGCGTGCGGATCGCGCTTGAGGATGGCAAAGGCTTGGGCACGTGAGTTGTAAACCCGGGCGAGGCCGCCGGTGACGCGCCCCAGCCGCCCCTGGATCATCTGTTCCTTGGCGCGGAGGAAACATTCCTTGTAGCGCCGGCTGTAGCCGATGCGCAAGTTGCCGTTGGTGGCCTTGAGTGTGGCGAGGATGTCCTCGGCGTCGCCCAGCGCCAGCGCCAGCGGTTTTTCCACCAGCACCGGTTTGCCGAGTTCGAGTGCGCGCTTGACCGGTGCGGCGTGTTCGCCCTCGGGGGTGGAGACGAATACCGCGGTGACTTCGGGGCGTTCGATGATTTCAAAATTATTGCCGGAGTGCAGATCGGCGCCGGTGATTTCGGCCAGCGCTTTGGCGCGTGCCGGATCCTTGTCGGCAATCGCCAGAAATCCGACTGATGGATGCTTGGCGGCGAGCCTTGCGCGCAAGGTGCCGATGCGGCCGGCGCCGATGACGGCGATGCCGAGAGTTTTGCGTGGTTCCAACGAGGCTCCTCCTGATGGGGCGGCGCTAGGCGCCGCCTGCCCCTTATTCTAGTAGACGCGGTGCGCGGGTGCCGCTCCGTTCAGCACATTCTGCACATTTTCCCACGATACCTTGAACAGAAACGCCGCCGATTGCCGGGTAACGCCGGCCACATGCGGCGTCAGCAGCAGCCGTGAGGCAGCCTCGCCTTTCAATTGCAGCAGGGGATTTTCCGCGGTGGCGGGCTCCACGCTGTAAACATCGACGGCGGCGCCAGCGATGCGGTTGTCGGTCAGCGCCTGCGCCAGTGCAGCTTCATCGACCACGCCGCCGCGCGCGCCGTTGATCAGCACGGCTTCGGGTTTCATCAGCGCCAATTGTCTGGCGCCGATCAGGTTCTGCGTCGCCGGGATCAGCGGCACATGCAAGGTGACGACGTCGGCAGTTTTCAGCAGGTCGTCGAGCGACATGGACTTTGCGTTCATCGCATCAGCTTTGGATTTGTCCTTCAATACCGGGTCGAAATAGACGATTTTGCACCCGATGCGGTGGAAAGCCTGCGCCACCGCCACGCCGATCACGCCCATGCCGACGACGCCGACAGTAGCGCCGTCGATGCCGGCAAGATTGTCGGCCATCATGCGGTTGCGGAAAGTGACGTAATTGCCTTTTTTGATTTCGGCATCCGCCCAGGCGAATCGCCGCAGCAGCACTGAGGCGCAGGCGGTGGTGTACTCGGCTAATGCGGTGTTGCTGCCGCCGGGCACGTTGGCAACCGGGATGCCGAGTTTTTTCAGTGCAGCCTCATCGAGGCGATCGACACCGGCACCGGTGATCTGCACCACTTTGAGCGACGTGCCTTCGAACAACGCGGCGGGTAACTTGGGGCCGACCGCGGGCATCACCACGGCGCGCGCCTGTTTCAGCAGCGCCGGCAGATCGGCGTCGTCGGGTTTGCGGTAGGCAATCTTGATGTTCTGCGGCGGTGTGACGCCGACGCGGGTGAAATCAGTTTCGGGGCGCAGGCAGATGACGTCTATGTTCATTTTTTGGTAATTGGTAATTGGTAATTGGGTGATTAGGTAATTGGTGATTGAGTGATTGGTGAAAAATCCGGTTTGCTCATTACCGGTTACCCAATCACCTAATCACTATTTACCATTCACGGTTCCTGGGTCCGCTTGGAAATATCCGCCACCGGGAAAAAACACAGCAGCACCAGCGGGTTACTGCCGGTGTTGCGGGTGGCATGTTTTTCGCCCGACGGAATCAGGATGGTGTCGCCGGCCTTGAGTGGGTGGTTGCCGCTGTCGGACTCGGTGTAGCCCTCCCCGGACATCACGTAGATGCATTCCTCGAAGCCCTGATGGAAATGCCGGCCGCGTGGTGTGTCGCCGGGCTGGACCGGCGGAATTTCCACCAGCCGCAGCGTCACCGCCTGCGAGCCTTTTTCACCGGAGACGATTTCCAGCGACTTGCGGCCGGGCAGGCCCATGCTTTTGGCTTCTGCCTGTGTCAGTACTTTTGCCATGAGGGGTTAAGGTTTCCTTTATGTGGATATTTCCCCTCACCCTTGATCCCTCTGCTCCGCTTCAAGTGTGCTCTTGTCCCGGAGGGAGAGGGAAGAAAAGCCCTTCCCCCTCCAGGGGAAGGGTGGGGATGAGGGAGGTTATTTCATAATATCAATCAGCCGGCAATTTTCAGATGCTTGATTTCCGCGGTGCCGCCCTGTGCCTCGTCGAGCAGCGCAAAGATCTCGGCGCATTCCTTGGCGATGGCATCGGCAATATCGTTGAGCATTTTCAGGCCCTTGGCTGCGGTGGCGTGTTCCGGTGCACCGTACCAGCCCGTTGCCGCGATGGTCTTGATATCGCGCAGGACAGGCTGATAGCTGCGGGTGCGGCGCAGGCGATCCCACTTGCGGCCGTGCGAGTGGTCGGACGAATGCTCGATGCGGTCGAGATGCACCAGTTCCGGCTGATAGGCGAGCACGGCCAGCGCTTCGATTTCGCCGCCGTGGGTCAACCCGCCGCAGTCGTGGCCGTAGAGTTCAGCAGCGACGTAGCAGGCCTGGACGACGATGACGCTCATGCCGACTTCGCGATGCAGCTTCTCTGATGCGATCGCCAGCGACGGAATATTGCCTTCGTGCCAGTTAAGAATCAGCAGGCGTTTCGCGCCGTGCTGCGCGGTAGATGAGCAGGTTTCAGTGACCACGCGCTGGTAGGTGTCCGGTGTCAGCGTGATGGTGCCTTCGAACGGCATGTGCATGGGCGTAACACCCAGCGGGCCGCCTGGCAGCACCAGGCCGTCCATGCGCTCGGCCACGGCATGGCCGATGACATTGGCAGCGTAGATGTCGGTGCCGGTCGGCAAGTGCGGGCCGTGCTGCTCGACGCTGCCCGCCGGCAGGATCACCAGCGGGTTCTTTTTGAACTGCGCGGCGATCTCGGGTTGGGTCAGATCGATGAAATAACGGTTCATGATTTGGTCAATGGTGATTAAGTGATTAAGTGATTAAGTGATTTGGTGGTTGATCAGTGATGGGGAAGTTTGCCAATCCCCCAATCACTAAATCACCAATTACCGATGTCAGGCGGCGCGTTTCGCGTTGTTCTTGGCGCGGGCATCATTCATCACTTCTTCGATGGTGACGCACAGGCCCTTGCGATCAATCGACTTCAGTGCGGCGTTGGTCATGGCCACCGCGACATTGCCGTTGTGGGCGGTGAGTTCGTTTGTTTTTCCCGACACGCAGCTGCCGGCAAAGGCTTCAAGTTCGGCGCGGAACATGTCACTCTCCGGCAGCTTGATGTCTTCACGCTTGGCCCAGCCATCCTTGCCGCGCTGGATGTAGAGCACCGAGTTTTTATGCAGCAGGTGCGGTGTGTCCCAGGTGCCGAAATCGATTTCGTAATGCATCAGACCCTTGGAGCCGAACACCCGCACCGCGAAGATGCCAGGCGAAGTCCAGCACGAGCCGACGTAGCCGACCTTGCCGTCCTTGAAACGCACCAGCGTCATTGACTGGTCATCGACCTCGGCGCCGACTGGCGACAGCTTGGAGGCCATCGACGACACTTCCTGCACTTCACCGCCCAGCAGGTGCAGCACGTCGAACTGGTGGATGGCCAGTTGCGACAGCGGGCCGCCGGGGGCGCGGTCCTTGTACCAGCGCCAGGTCTGCGGTGTGAGTTCCAGTGCACGTTCGTTGGAGAAATTCGCTTCGATGAAGGCGACCCGGCCCAGTTCGCCGGCTTCGATTTTTTCCTTGATGATGCGGATGCCCGCCATCAGTCGTGCACTGTGGCCGACAGTGACGGTGACGCCGTATTGCTGTTGCAGTGCCTCGATTTTCAAACCGTCTTCCAGCGTCTGTGAAATTGGTTTCTCGGTATAGACATGTTTGCCGCCCTTGGCGACGATTTCGGCCATCGGCAGATGTTGCTCATTGGGCACGGTCAGGATCACGCCCTGGATTTCGGGGTTGGCCAGCATGGCCTGCATGTCGGGCACGGCCGGCACGCCCATTTCCTTGGCAAAGGCATCGCGCTTTTCCTGTGACCGGCTGTAGCCGGACACGATCTGAATAGCGTTCGACTGTTTGGCGGCGCGGGTCAGGACCTTGGCCCAGCGGCCGAGACCGACGATGCCGACTTTGACGGGGGTGCTCATGCTGAAACTCCTAATACTGTTGGGTTATGCAAAAAAACGCGGAATGCGGCGGCAGGGCAGGCACCGAAAAAAACAGAGGTGCTTGCTGCAAAAGGTTTGCCGGATGTGTAATATCGTATTACGGTATTACGGCTCAGGTCAACCGGGAACAGCAGTCCGCCCATGAACCCTCCAAAACTCGATGAAATTCAGAAACTTGCGGCACCCCTGCGGCTGCAGGTGCTCGACGGCCTGCGCCGCGCCATCATCGACGGGCGTCTTGCGCCGGGGGCGCGGCTGATTGAGCGCGAGTTGACCGAGATGATGAATGTGTCGCGCACGGTGATCCGCGAAGCGCTGCGCCAGCTCGAATCGGAAGGCCTGATTGCCAATGTGCCGAACAAGGGGCCGGTGGTGCGCGCGCTGTCGCTGGATGAGGCCAAGGATCTTTATACGATACGCGCGGTGCTGGAAGGTCTCGCGGCGCGATTGTTCGTACAGCATGCCGGAGATGCCGACATCAAGCGCCTGGCGCAGGCGCTGGACGTGGTCATCGGCGCCTACGAGCGCGGTGACGCGC
This sequence comes from Betaproteobacteria bacterium, assembly GCA_032128415.1. GTDB lineage: Bacteria > Pseudomonadota > Gammaproteobacteria > Burkholderiales > SG8-41. The sequence continues at coordinate 4,928 of JAQBGW010000076.1, forward strand.
AGGAAGTTCTGGAGACCAAGAACCGTTTCTACGACATATTGTTCGAGGGCGCGGGCAGTGAAACGCTGTCCTCGATGCTCGGCACGCTGCACGCGCGCATCTGGCGCTGGCGCGCGTTGGGGCTTTCGCACCCGCAGCGCTCGAAAATCCGCTCAAAGGAAAGCATCAAGGGACTGCGCGCGATACTGACCGCCATCCGCAAGCGCGACGTTGCTGCCGCGGAAACGCTGACCCGCGAGGAAGCGCAGGGTGCGGCAACGGAAGTGATGAGGCTGATCGAACTGCAACTCGTGAACGGCGCGTCGTGATCGCGCTGACGCCGCTGGAAGCGGCTTATTGCATTGTGGTGCTGGTGGCGGCCTTCGGGCTGCGCGGCAGCACCGGTTTCGGCGGCTTTGCGGCGATGCCGCTGATGGCGCTGGTCATTCCGCTGAAGGTGCTGGTGCCGGTGTGGACGCTGCTGACCATATCCTCGTCGGCGACGCTGTTCGGCAAGGATCGGCGGCACGTGTCGATGGCGATGATCCTGCGCATCCTGCCGTCGTGCCTGCTTGGCATCGCGCTGGGCCTCTACCTGTTCAAGACGCTGGACGCGAAGCTGCTCGCGCGCGGGCTCGGCGTGCTGGTGACCGGATACGGCCTCTATGCGCTGTGGCAGACGCGGGGCGGGGGTGTCCCGACGCCGCCGCGGAGCATTGCCACCGCGGCGAGTTTTCTTGCCGGCATGGTGGGCACGATGTTCGGTACCATGGCGAGCCTGTTCTTCGCGGTCTACATGGACGCGATGCGGGTGACCAAGGAACAGTTCCGCGGCACGCTGGCAGCACTGATGTTTTCGCTGGCGGTGATGCGCGGGCTGGGGTACTACGCGGTCGGCGAATTCGGCCGCGAATCGCTGCTGTTGTTCGCCGCGGCGCTGCCGTTCATGCTCACCGGCATCTTCCTCGGCGACCGCATTCACACCGGCATGAGCGAGGCGACGTTCCGCCGGGTGGTGTGCACGATATTGATATTGAGCGGTATTCCGCTGATGCTCAAATAGTCGGTCGCAACCTGTCGGGGGAATTCAGTGGGATGCCTGGACTGCCGGTGCCTGGTCACCCTTGGGCGGCTTGTGCATTTGCGTCGATTGCGTGATTTTCTCGGTATAGGCGATGGCCAGTGCGGACACCACAAAGGTCAGATGAATCATCGTCTGCCACAGCAGCGTTTTCTCGTCGTACTGTGCGGCGTTGATGAAGGTTTTCAGCAGGTGAATCGAAGAGATGCCGATGATGGCGGTGGCGAGTTTGACTTTCAATACGCCGGCGTTGACGTGCGACAGCCACTCCGGCTGGTCCGGATGCTTCTGCAGTTCGAGTCGAGAAACAAAAGTTTCCCAGCCACCGACGATCACCATCACCAGCAAATTGGAGATCATCACCACGTCGATCAGGCCCAGCACGATCAGCATGATTTCGGTTTCGCTGATGTCCTTGATCGTGATGAGTTGGAGCAGGTGTATCAGTTCCGTCCAGAACTGCCAGACGTAAATGGCTTGCGCGGCAATCAGGCCGATATACAGGGGAGCCTGGAGCCAGCGGCTCATGAATATCCAGCGCGGCAGCAAGCCGAGAGCAGGCGCGGACTTTTCGTTTTGCATGGGGAGTCTCAATCGGGAAAGCGGCTATTCTCTACACTCCAGCAGCGAAAGCAAGTAATCGCGCGGAAGTTAAATTTAAATAATAAAATCAACGTGTTACAGTATATCGCCGAAGCGGCTAGTGGTGCATGGTGATGACGATCTTGCCGACAGCCTCGCGGTCGCGCACCACGCGCAGCGCTTCGCGGTATTGCGCCAGTGGGTATGCCTTCATTACATGTGGTTTGATTTTTCCGGCGACATACCAGTCGAACAATTCGCGCTGCACGTGTTGTACTTTTTCCGGCTGGCGATCGCGATAGGCGCTGTACTGCAGGCCGATCAGTGAGATGTTTTTCACCAGCAGGAGTCCGGCCTTTATTTCGGGAATGCGGCCCTCGGCGAATCCGACGATGATGATGCGGCCCGCCCAGGCGATGACGCGCAGGCTGGCGTCAAATACGTTGCCGCCCACCGGATCGACGATGATATCAACGCCGCGTTTGCCGACAGCGGCGTACACCTGATCGCGGAACGCATCACGCAGATCGGGTACGTCGGTGCGCACAATGTGATCTGCGCCATGTTTTTTGGCGAGTGCGGCTTTTTCAGCGTTGCTGACACTGGCAACGACCGTGGCACCCAGGGCCTTCGCAACTTCGATGGTGGCGATACCGACACCGCCGGCTGCGCCGTTGATCAACACTGTTTCGCCGGGTTGGTATTGCCCGCGCTCGACTATCGCGAAATGCGCCGTGGCATAGGCAATGCCCATCGCCGCGCCATCGGTAAAGCTCATGGTTTCAGGCATCAGATAACAGCTTTGCTGTGACACGACACAACGTTGCGCGTAAGCGCCGTATTCGATCTGTGCCGCAACGCGGTCGCCCGGTTTGCAGGTCGTCACGCCGGTGCCGACGGCGGCAACGACGCCGGCAAGATCCTTGCCGGGACTGAACGGCAGCTTGGGCAGGATCTGGTAAGTGCCGGCGATGACCAGCAGATCAGCAAAATTAACACTGGCGGCATGTACGTCGATCAATACTTCGCCCGGACCCGGCACCGGATCCGGTATTTCTTCAAGCAGCAGATTTTCCAGCGATCCGTGTTCTTTGACGACTAAGGCTCGCAATTGTGACTCCTCAGGTTTCGGGGCCCGCGTATTTCCCAGCGGTATCCGGGAACAGGTTTTTGACGATTTTGAATTTGGTCACATCTACCGTGCCGTCCATGTGCAGGTACATGGTGGCATCGCGATACAGTTTCTCGATGCCGAACTCCAGCATGGTGCCGTTGCCGCCGTGCAGTTCCACGGCGTGCTTGCACACCTCCAACACGGCCTCTGACGCATAGAGCTTGACCATATTGCACAATACTTCCGCTTCCGGGGTGTTTTCATCCACCGCACGCGATGCTTCGCGCAGCAGTCCGCGCACCGCACAGATCTTGGTGGCCATTTCGGCGAGCCGGATCGCCGTGGCCTGATGCTTGATCAGGATTTTCCCGCCCTGCACGTATTCCTGCACGTACTTGGCGGTTTCCTCGAATGCGCGCACCGCAACGCCGATATTCTTCGAGCCCTGAATGATCTTGCCGGGGCGGAAATAAATGCCGGCCTTGGACAAGGCGGTGTTTTCCACCAGCAGATGATCCTCCGGCACTTCCATGTTCTCGAAGGCGATTTCACCGTTGTTCATGTAGCGGCCGCCCATGGTTTCATTGCAGCGCGCCACCGTCAGTCCGGGTGTATCGCGCGGCACCAGAAAGCTTGAGGTGCCCTGCAGCATGCCGACCTTGGTATTGGTGTTGGCATAGATCACATAGAGGCTCGCGTCATAGGCATTGGTGATGAACTGCTTGCGGCCGTTGATGACCCAGCGGTCGCCTTTTTTCACTGCCTTGGTCTGCATCGCGGCTTCAGGCACGTTGTAGGGCAGCCAGCGGTCGGATGCGCCGCGCGGTTCGGTCAGGCAATGCGACAGCAGGAATGCCGGATCCTTGACGACGCGCGGGAACCAGAGTTCCTGCAGATGGCGGGGCGCGACGTTACGCAGCAGCACCGACACCTTCCAGATCTGCACCATTTTCTCGGCGAGACCGCAATCTCCGCGGGATATTTCTTCTGATATGACGGCGAAGGTCTGCACTTCCGTTTTGGGATCGAGCGCTGTGCCGCCGAACTCTTCCGGGATACCCAGTGTGCGGATACCGATCTTGTCAGCAACTTGAAGAATTTCCGGCGGCAGACGCTCTTCCGGTTTCATATTCCATTCGCGCTGCCAGTTCTTGCGGATGAACGGAATCACGTGTTCGTTGGCAAATTTGCGGGTGACATCACGCATCATGCGGGTCTCTTCGGAGAGTCCGCGCTCGACCATGGCGTCCAAAATGTTGGTCATTCTGCTGATCCTTCAAACATTAAATGGTGCATTCACAATACGGCATGGATGACGGCAGCCGGGTACAAAAAACGGGCCGCGCGGCGAACCACGCGACCCGTATCGGTGCTGCATGATCAGTTGGTGGCTTTAAGTCCGACGGTCTTGACCAGTTGGGCATTGCTCACCATTGATTCCTGGACTTCCTTGCGGAAGCCCGCAGATCCTCTGATGAGGGTTTCCGTGCCCTGAAACGCCATGCCTTTTTTGACTTCCGGTCGCTCCATGGTCTTCGCTACGGCAGCCCGAATTGTTTCGATGACTGCTTTGGGGGTGCCCTTGGGCGCAAAAAAGCCCATCCAGCCGGTGTAGTTGAATCCCGGGATGGTTTCGGAAATCGGCCGGATGCTGGGGTCCAGCAGTTTCGTTTCGCGATTCAGGCTATGCCCGATGGCCCGTACGCGTTTGGCGGCAACATGCACCATGGCAGCGGCCGAGGGAATCAGCGACCATTGCGACTCACCCGATGCCACCGAGCGGGACGATGCGCCACCGCCCTTGTAGGGTACGTGCAGGGACTCGATGCCAGCCCGTTGCAGAAAGTAGGCACCGGACAAATGGCTTTGCGAGCCGACGCCGGCGGAAGCCATATTGAACGGCTTTTTGCCGCTTTTCGCATAGGCAATAAATTCCGGCACCGTATTGACCGGCATGTTTCTGGCAACCACCAGCACGTTCAGCGTTTCGGCGAACTGCACCACGGACTCGTAATCGTTGACCGGGTGGTAAGTCGGCTTTTTCACCAGCAGCCGGGCAATCGTGGAGGCGGCAGTAGTGGCGGTAATCAGCGTATAGCCGTCGGGGTTGGCACCCTTGCCGATTTCCATGCCGATAATCCCGCCGGCGCCGGCACGGTTATCGATCACCAGGTTCTGGCCGATGACGCTGCCGAGGCTGTTGGTCACGATGCGGGTCAGCGTATCGACCGAACTGCCGGGACCATTCGGCACCAGTATGCGGATCGGGCGGCTCGGATAGGCGTCGGCGGCCATCGCGCCGAGAGTGGTGCAAAGTCCGGATGCCGCAAGCAGCGCGGTAAAAATACGAGTCAATTTCATGGGGTGCCCCCTCGGTTGTTAGATTTTGGTTTCGGCGCAACGGATAAGACGGGGTATTTTGTCGGGTTTGCTGCGGCAAGGCAACCACTCACGGCAAAATTGGTTGGGGAGTGCGGCCAACCTGAACGGATTTTCGAAGAACAGGATTATCGCCGATGAGTGTTGAATAATTGCAGCGTCGAGCGTTTCAATCCGCGGTCTTTTGCCGGGAACCTTGACTGATTTACTCGGTCATTACACACTCGAACCCATGCGCCGCTTTTTCAAATTTCTCATTCTGTTGACTGTCGGTGTGCTGGCCGGCTGCGCCACTGCGCCCGCCAACTACACTGCGGCGGACGCGCCCTACGCCGCGCCGCTGGTGCGTTTGGAGGCACCCCGTCCGGTGATCGGCCTGGTGCTGGGCGCCGGCGGCTCGCGCGGATTTGCGCATGTCGGTGTGCTCAAGGCATTCGAGGCAGCCGGTATTGAAGTCGATGTCATTGTTGGCGTCAGCTCCGGTGCGGTGGTGGCTGCGTTACACGCCGGGGGCATGCGGGCAGCCGCACTCGAAGCTGCGGCGCTGGGGATCGAGGACAGCGATCTGCTGGATTTCACGCTGTTCGGGCCAGGATTCATTGAGGGCGAGCGTCTGCAGGATTACATCAACCAGATGTTGAGCAATCGTGCTATCGAAGCATTGCAGAAACCGTTTGCCGTGGTCGCCGCAGAGCGCATCACCAGTCGCATGACCATTTTCACTCGCGGCAACACCGGATTGGCGGTGCGCGCTTCGGCCAGCGTGCCGAAGATGTTCTGGCCGGTCATGATTCACGGCACCGAATATGTCGATGGCGGCATCGCCAGCCGCGTACCGGCGTCGGTGGCGCGCGACATGGGTGCCGATATTGTCATCGCCGTAGATGTGTCGTGGCGCGGTTCGATCGACGCGCAAAAGGCGGATATCGTCATCCGCCCGGATACCGTGCGTACCCGCATTACTGATTTTTCGCAGAAGATTGCGAACCTCGCCGCCGGTGAGAATGCGGCGCGTGATGTGGTGCCGCGGGTGCGTGAACTGCTGGTGCGTGTGGCCGCTGAAAAATCGCACATGAAAACCAAAACCGTTGCAGCAATCCCGCGGCGTAATGTGAACTGACGCCTCGGCGCTGCCAGGCGCCTTGTTATGATGTTCCGGAGTTTTGACGGAGAGCATCATGACGACAGATCAAAAGGCAACTGACCAAAGGGCGTTCGCCGGAATAAAGGTGTTGGACCTCACGCGCGTTCTGGCGGGGCCGTTCTGCGCTTACCAGATGGCGCTGCTCGGCGCCGAGGTGATCAAGATCGAGCCACCGGGCAAGGGCGAAACCGTGCGCTGGCGCACCGAGGCCGATCCCACCTTCGGCCAGCAAGGCATGTCTCTGGGCTTCATGACCCAGTCGTCGAACAAACGCTTTCTGTCGCTCGATCTCAACAAGCCCGAAGGCCGCGAAATATTTTTGAAGCTGGCCGCGGAGTGTGATGTGGTCGTGCAGAACTTGCGCAGCGGCTCTGCTGAAAAACGCGGCATCGGTTATGAGGCGGTCAAGGCGGTCAATCCCGAAGTGGTGTTCATGTCGATCACTGCTTACGGCAGTACCGGCCCCAAGCAGTCACACCCGGCTTATGACAGCGTAATTCAGGCGTGGTCCGGCTTCATGAGCGTGACCGGCACCGAGGAAACCGGCCCGCTCAAAGCCGGCCCGCCCATCATTGATTATTCCACCGGGTTGGCCGCAGCTTATGCGGTATCAGCGGCGCTGTTTCAGCGCCAGCGTACCGGCAAGGGCCAATATATTGATTTGGCCATGCTGGATACCAATCTGATTCTGATGGCGTCGGTGGTAACGGCCTACTTGAACACGGGCGCGGCGCCGAAACAGGGTGGCAACGATGCGGCGAGCCGTTCGCCGGCCTCAACCACGTTTAATACCGCTGACGGCCTGATTGCGTTCGCCATCAACGAGGAACACCAGCATCAGGGTCTGCTCAAGGTGCTGGGGCTGACAACACTGAACGACGATCCAAGGTTTGCCACGGGCGCGGCGCGGCGCGCCAATATCCCGGCACTGCGTGCACTGATGCAGGAAAAACTGATGACGCGCCCGGCGGCGGAATGGGAGCCGTTGTTCAACGAAGCCGGAGCACCGGCGGGACGGGTACGCACCATTCCGGAATGCCTGGCGGATGCGCAGACTGCGTCGCGCAGCCTGTTTCACTCCTTTCCGCCCGCGGTGACTGGATTTGCGAAAGATTTGAAAGTGCCGCTGTCGCCGTTCAGCTTTGCGCACAACGGGCCGCGCGCCGACACGCCACCACGACCGGTGGGGGCGGACAGCGAAGTGATCCTCGGTGAACTGGGTTACGACGCGAAGACGATTGCGGCGTTGCGCGACAAAAAGATTATTTGATTTCGGGAAGCGTAGGTGCGTGCAGCGTGCGCTGCTGTGGCACTCGATCCAGATGCCAACCGGCTATCGCGCGTTTCCAGAATGACTTCGTGTCCTGCGGCGCGCAGTCCGCAATCGCATCCTGGCCGAGGAATACCAGCGCCGCATTGAGTATCGCCACGGGATTTTCAGGAGTGATGGGCGCTGCCAGTGTCTGTTTGGAGAGTTTTTCGCCCATGACATTGACGGCCACCGGCAGATGGGCGTAGCGCGGGGTCGGGTAACCGAGCAGTTGCTGCAGATAAATCTGCCGGGGTGTTGAATCCAGCAGATCGGCGCCGCGCACCACATCGGTGATGCCCTGCGCGGCGTCATCCGCCACCACCGCCAGTTGATAGGCATACGCCCCGTCGGCGCGCTTCACCACATAATCGCCGATCTGGCGCTCGATGTTGTGAACAACTTTGCCCTGGATGGCGTCCGTAAATTCAATCTTTGCGCCACGGGTCAGCACGCGATCGGCACGTGCCGCGCGGCCCGCCAGCAGACCGCTGCGGCAGGTGCCGGGATATACCGGCCCGTCGATGCCGCCCACGGCAGAATCGGCGATTTCGCGGCGACTGCAGGCGCAGGGATAAATCTTTTTGCGTTTTTGCAGAATGGCAAGCGCTGCCCGGTAGATGTCGTCGCGCTTGCTTTGATAAAGCACTTCGCCATCCCATGCCATGCCCAGCGCTTCCAGCGTGCGCAGTATCGCATCGGCAACGCCGGGTACGGTACGCGATTGGTCGATATCTTCCATGCGCACCAGCCACTGGCCGCCGTGGGCGCGCGCATCGAGAAAGCTGCCGACAGCGGCAATCATTGAGCCGAAGTGCAGGGGGCCGGTGGGGGACGGTGCGAAACGTCCGGAATAGTTGGGTTTGATCGTGGCCACAGGTGCAGTGTAACGCCAGCACAGGCGCTAGAATGTGCCTCTTGATGATGAAATAATCAATCCGGGGGATTGTTGATGAAAGTCAAAGCCGCGGTCGCGCACAAAGCCGGTGCGCCACTCACCATCGAAACGGTCGATCTCGACGGGCCGCGCGCGGGCGAAGTGCTGGTTGAAATCAAGGCCACGGGTATTTGCCACACCGACGAGTTTACGCTCTCGGGCGCTGATCCTGAAGGGTTATTCCCGGCGATTCTCGGCCACGAGGGTGCGGGCGTGGTGGTTGATATCGGATCGGGCGTGACCAGCCTAAAAAAAGGCGATCACGTCATTCCGTTGTACACCCCGGAATGCCGCCAATGTGAATATTGCCTGAGCGGCAAGACCAATCTGTGCCAGGCCATCCGTGTCACGCAGGGGCAGGGCGTGATGCCCGATGGCAGCAGCCGCTTCTCGGTGGGCGGCAAGAAAGTGTTTCATTACATGGGCACCTCCACTTTCGCCAATTACACCGTGGTGCCGGAAATTGCGCTGGCGAAAATCCGCGAAGACGCACCCTTCGACAAGGTCTGCTACATCGGCTGCGGTGTCACTACCGGCATCGGCGCAGTGATCAACACCGCCAAAGTCGAGCCGGGTGCGAACGTGGTGGTGTTCGGCTTGGGCGGCATCGGGTTAAACGTGATTCAAGGCGCGCGGCTCGCCGGCGCCAATATGATCATCGGCGTCGATCTGAACCCGTCACGCAAGGCGCTCGCCGAAAAATTCGGCATGACGCATTTTGTCAATCCGCAAGAGGTGAAGGAAGATCTGGTGCCATACCTGGTCAACCTGACCAAAGGCGGTGCGGATTACAGCTTTGAATGCATCGGTAATGTTGATGTCATGCGCCAGGCGCTGGAGTGTTGCCATAAGGGCTGGGGCGTATCGGTGATCATCGGCGTTGCGGGGGCGGGACAGGAAATCAAGACCCGGCCGTTCCAGCTGGTCACCGGTCGCGTGTGGAAGGGCACGGCCTTTGGCGGTGCGAAGGGACGCCGTGATGTGCCGAAAATCGTCGACTGGTACATGGACGGCAAGATCAACATCGACGACCTGATTACGCACCAACTGAAACTGGATGACATCAACAAGGGTTTCGATCTGATGCACGAAGGGAAATCGATACGCAGCGTGGTGGTGTTTTAAAGATGTAGCGGGACCTTGCTGTGTCAGAGGCTATGCGCAAGCTCCGAATCTAATTAACACCGCAATATGAGGAGACAGATAATGATATTGAAGGAAATTACGGAATTTCTCGGATGGGCATCCGCTATTAATATCGCCATCCTTTTGCTTTCTACCCTTGCGTTAATTGCAATGCGTGGAGGAATATCAAGAATTCACTCGCAATTATTTGGGGTAGGCGAGAAAGATCTTGGCAGAGCTTACTTTCAATATTTGGCGCAATACAAAATTGCCATTATCGTCTTCAATATTGCACCCTATGTTTCTTTAAAAATCATGGCCTAATCTAATGGCGATATGGGGATGTAGCAAGCGTAGCCCGTATGGAACGAAGTGTCCCCCAAGGGGACTTCCGTTGGGCGAATACGGGACTAGGCGTCGATTTTCCCGTAATTCGTTTCCCCCCAAGGGGACTTCCTTCGGGGCGCACTCCTTACGGGCTACATCAACCGTGATTGATCGCGTGTTGTATGGTCTATCATGTAGTCGTGACAGCCATAACCACATCTGCAGCAGAGGTTTTTGTTTTTGACAACACTTACGCCCGCGATCTCGAGGGGTTGTATGTGCCGTGGAAAGCGGCCGAGGTTCCAGCACCGAAGCTGATCAAGCTCAACCAAGCGCTGGCCGAAGAACTGGGCCTGGATGCCGAAGCGCTGGATACACCCGACGGCGCGCAGATTTTCTCCGGCAACCAGTTGCCGGAGGGTGTTAAGACTATCGCGCAGGCCTACGCCGGCCATCAGTTCGGCGGTTTCTCGCCGCAACTCGGCGATGGGCGCGCGCTGCTGCTGGGCGAAGTCATCGACCAACACGGCCGGCGTCGCGACATCGCGTTCAAAGGCTCCGGTCGCACGCCGTACTCGCGCGGCGGTGACGGCAAGGCGGCATTGGGCCCAGTGCTGCGTGAATACATCATTGGTGAAGCGATGCACGCGCTGGGCGTACCGACTACGCGCGCACTGGCGGCCGTGACCACCGGGGAATTCGTGCGTCGCGAGCGCAACCTGCCCGGTGCGGTGCTGACCCGCGTGGCGTCCAGTCACATCCGTGTCGGTACATTTCAGTTTGTCACCGCGCGGGGCGACGAGGCTTTGCTGAAAAAACTCGCCGATCACGTGATTGCGCGACATTACCCCGAACTCAAGGGCGAGGACACACCCTATCTCGGTCTGTTGCGCGCCGTCACCGAACGGCAGGCTGAACTGATCGCGCGTTGGATGAACGTCGGTTTCATACACGGCGTAATGAACACCGACAACATGACTTTGTCCGGCGAGACTATCGATTATGGTCCCTGTGCTTTCATGGATCGTTATGACCCGACGACGGTGTTCAGTTCCATTGATGAACACGGACGCTACGCCTATGTGAATCAGCCGCCGATCGCCAACTGGAATCTCGCGCGCTTAGCTGAAGCCCTGCTGCCGTTGCTCGCGGATGAACAAAATAAGGATCAAGACAAGGCGGTCGCGCAGGCGATGGAAGTGCTGGGCACTTTCCAGGATCGGTATCAACATTACTGGTTGCAGGGTATGCGGCAAAAACTGGGGCTGACTAGCATAGCGGCGGATGACTTTGCACTGGCCACCGATTTTCTGAAAACCATGGAAGGACAGGGCGTGGATTACACGCTGGCGTTTCGCCGTCTGGCCAACGTGGCTGCCGGCGGGAACGAACTGGCAGAATTCGGCTTGCACCGGCTCTACGCCGATGATGCGGCGCTGCAAGCGTGGCTGCCGCGCTGGCGTGCGCGTCTGAAATCTGAATCACTGTCGCTGCTGGAACGTGCGCAGGCGATGCATGCGGTGAATCCGGTCTATATCCCGCGCAACCATCACGTCGAAGCCGCGCTGGCTGCCGCCGTTGATCTCGGTGACTACGCACCCTTCGAAAAGTTGCTGACCGTGTTGCAGCGTCCGTTTGACGAGCGAGCTGAATTCGCTGTCTATGCCGAACCGGCGCCGGCGGATGAGTCGGCGGGCTATCAGACCTTCTGCGGCACCTGATCAGCAGCACGGTTCCGGGGTTTATTGCAGACCGGCCCGCGCAGGGCGCAATAAGCGCAATTCTCGTTGCGCTCCCCAGGGTTATTTAACTGGTTGTTTTAAATATATTTTTTTCTCTGCTCGGGTACTAATGCCCACGCCGGTGTGTCACACGAGCTTGCAGACTAAAATGCGCGCATGACCATTCCGCTCCTGACCGAACTGCCGTACCACGCCGACAGCGCCGCGCTGTTCGAAGTCGTGGCCGATCGGCCGTGGGCGGTATTTCTCGACAGCGGATTGCATTATCCCGGTCAGGCGCGTTACGACATCATTGCCGCCGAGCCGTACATACGGCTGGTGACGCGCGGCGCCATGACCGAGGTGCATGCCGACGGCACCGAGTTGTCGCGCGCCGATCCGTTCGAGTTGCTGCGCACACATCTGGCGATGGATCCTGCAGCGGTATCCGACCTGCCGTTCAGCGGCGGCGCAATTGGATACTTCGGCTACGATCTGGCGCGGCGTATCGAGCGCCTGCCCGAGCGGGCGCGCGATGTCGAGCGCATTCCGGACATGGTTGTGGGCATTTATGACTGGGCTGTCGTCGTCGATCACTCGGAACGCCGCGCGTGGCTGGCCGGACAGGGGCGTGATCCCGACACCGACCGCAGGTGGGGCGCGCTGGTGCGCCTGTTTTCGACACCCTGCATCGAGCGCCAGCGCACGCCGTTTCGCGTCACCTCACCGGTCAATTCGAATTTCACGCCGCTGGGCTACAGCCACGCATTCAACCGTGTGCTCGATTACATCCGCGCCGGCGATTGTTATCAGGTCAATCTGGCACAGCGTTTCACAGCACGTGCCGAGGGTGATCCGTGGCTGGCTTATCAGCGGCTGCGCCTGATCAATCCCGCGCCGCATGCGGCCTATCTGTCAACGCCGTACGCGCAGATCCTGTCGGCATCGCCTGAGCGTTTTCTTTGCGTACGCAACGGGCGGGTGGAAGCCAAGCCGATCAAGGGCACGCGGCCGCGCGCCGGTCATGCGCGACTGGACGCTGAATTGATCGCAGAGCTGGTGGCCAGCGAAAAAGACCGCGCCGAGAATCTGATGATTGTCGATCTCCTGCGGAATGATTTATCGAAAAACTGCGCACTGGGTACGGTCAAGGTGCCGCGGCTGTTCGAGGTCGAAAGTTTTGCCACCGTGCATCACCTGGTCAGTACCGTGACCGGCGAGCTGGCGCCGGGGCGCGATATGATTGATCTGCTGCGTGGCGCTTTTCCCGGCGGCTCGATCACCGGCGCGCCCAAGGTGCGCGCGATGCAAATCATCGAGGAACTGGAGCCGCACCGCCGTGGCGTGTATTGCGGCGCCATCGGTTACCTCGGTTACGACGGCAACATGGATACCAGTATTGTGATCCGCACGCTGGTGCATTCACACGGCACGGTGCGATTCTGGGCGGGTGGCGGCATCGTTGCCGACTCGCAGCGCGATGCCGAGTATCAGGAAACCTTCGACAAGGCTGCGGCGCTGCTCAGTCTGTTGCAACAGAGTGCTGCGAGCGCCAGCGCCTCATAGCAGTTATTTTTGTGCAAGAAACCGGAGCATGATGATGGCGGTACAGGAACTGACCCAGGAGAATTTTGAAAGCACAGTCACCGGCAACAAGATGGTAATCATCGACTTCTGGCGACGTGGTGCGGTCACGCGCCGCGACACGTTAGCCGCAGGCCCGTTTGCGGGAGCGGCGCGTCGGGGGACCGCAAGTAGCGCACTGGACAGGAGCTGAGATCATGGCTGTACAGGAACTGACTCAAGAGAATTTTGAAAGCACAGTCACCGGCAACAAGATGGTAATCATCGATTTTTGGGCGCCGTGGTGCGGTCCCTGCAGGGGTTTTGCGCCGGTGTTCGAAGCTGTGTCCGAAAAATATCCCGACGTGGTGTTTGCCAAAGTTAATTCCGATGAAGAACAGGAGCTGTCGGCGCACTTCGGCATCCGCTCGATTCCGACCCTCATGCTGTTCCGTGAGGAAGTGATCGTGTTCCAGCAGGCCGGCGCGTTGCCGGCTGCGGGCCTGGACAGCGTGCTGACTCAGGCGAAAGCGCTGGACATGGATCAGGTGCGGCGTGATATCGCTGCCCAGCAGACACAGCAGCAGCAGTAAAAAAACACATTAAAACAAAGAGTTGCGTTTATCCCGCTAGGGGCGCGCCGCAACGCATCGATAAGGAGTGTCAATGTCTGTACGCGGTTTCTGGATTGATCATTTTCCCGGCAATTTCCTGTGGTCCAACGCCGCGCTGGCATGCAAGGGCATGGCCCCGTACGGCGTGGTGGCGATGGACGAGATCGACCGCATTGCCGAAAAACTGAAGAAACGACAGTTTGAGCCAGAGGCGTGGCAGGAGGAATGGTGTGAGATGGCGGCACATGTTGAGCGGATCGCGGATGCCGCAGCGGCGCAGGGGAACAGTCGCACCGCCGGCAATTACCAGATGCGCGCCGGCAACTATTACTACACAGGGGAGCGTTTCATCCCGCCGGGGGATGCCAAACGCGAGGTCGGCCTGAAGGCTTATCGTTGTTACCGCGAGGGTTTGCAGCGCAGCTATCCGAACGTGGAATTCGTTGAAGTGCCTTATGCGGATGAGCAGCGCAAGGACACGACGCTGCCCGCCCTGTTCATGAAGGCACCGGGCGTATCGGATCGCGCGCCGACCGTGGTGATTTTCAACGGCATGGACAACTGCAAGGAGATGAGCGTCATATTCGCAGGTCTGGAGTTTGCGAAACGCGGCATGCACACACTGGCCATCGACGGGCCGGGGCAGGGCGAGACGCTGCGTTTTCGGGGTATTCACAGCCGTTACGATTACGAAGTGCCGGGCAAGGCTGCCTACGACTACGTTGCACAGCGTACCGATGTGGATCCGGCGCGCGTGGTCATCATGGGCTACAGTTTCGGCGGCTATTACTCGGGCCGCATCGCCGCCTTTGAACATCGTTATGCCGCGGGCGTGGCGATGACCGCGCTGCACTGGGATCTGGCTGCGTGGCAAATCCGCATCAAGGAAAAAGCGCAACAGGATGGTGCCAAGGTCGCGCAATCCAATTTCCAGTTCCAGTGGGTCGTAGGCGCGGCGGATGCCGATGCCGGCATCGAAGTTGCAAAACGTTTCACACTGAAGGATGTGGCCGGTCAGATCAGGATGCCGTTCCTCATCACCCACGGTGCCAATGACCGCGTGGTGCCGGTGGAAAACGCGCAAAAACTCTACGACGCTGTCGGCGCGAAGACAAAAACGCTGCGCATTTTTACCGCCGAAGACGGCGGCACCGAACACGCGCATGTCGATAACCGGCAGGTTGGCATCGATTTCGTCGCCGACTGGATCAGCACTCACCTGCCTGCGTAAACGGTTTTCGGACACAGACTGTTCTGACAACGCGAACGCCGTCGCGGTAAACTCCCGGCTCCTGCCGTAGTCTGAAACTAACCTGACATGAAACGTATTATCTATCTGGCCGTCGTGGTTGCGTTGCTGGTGGGCGCAGGCGTGACCTGGCAGCACTTTTCGAAGGCAAAGTCTGCGTCGGCGCCGAAACCTGCAGCAGGAGGAACGCCGCGCGCGCTGCCGGTCAAGGCAGCACTGGTGCGTCGCGACAGCGTGACGGATACAGTGACCGCGGTGGGCACACTGCTGGCCAGCGAGTCGGTGATGATACGGCCGGAAATCGACGGCCGCATTGAGAGCATTCATTTCGTTGAAGGGCATACGGTGCGCAAGGGCGACAAGCTGGTGTCGCTCGACGCATCCGAAGTCGAAGCGCAAATGACTTCTGCAGTGGCGGCCGCCAACCTGAGCCGCAGCCGGTTGAAGCGTGCCGAGGAACTGCAGATCAAGAATTTCATCAGCGTCCAGGCACTGGATGAGGCGCGCGAGAACGTCAATCAATCCGCTGCACGCGAGGCTGAAATCAAGGCCAAGCTGGCGAAAAGCGTGATTCGTGCGCCGTTTGAGGGCGTTACCGGTCTGCGCCAGGTGAGCCCCGGCGCGTATGTCAAGGCCGGACAGGATGTGGCGCGACTCGAGGGCATCGGCACACTCAAGCTGGATTTCCGCGTGCCGGAGTTGTACTTGCGAAAAATTCGTGTGAACCAGTCGCTGGCGATCACCGTCGATGCCTATCCGGCAGAGCAGTTCACCGGCGCGATTTACGCGATCGAGCCGGCGGTCGACGAGTCGACGCGCACTGTGTTGCTGCGCGCACGGGTGCCGAACCCGGGTGTGCGCCTGAAGCCGGGCATGTTTGTCCGTGTGAATCTCACACTGGAGACGCGCGACAACGCGCTGCTGGTGCCGGAGCAGGCCATCGTGCCCCGCGGCACCGGGCGCTTTGTCTTCCGCATCATCGACGGCAAGGCGGTGCAGACTCCGGTCGAGATCGGCGTGCGCCGCCCCGGCGAGGTGGAGATCACTTCCGGACTGGCGGCGGGCGAGACCATCGTCGTTGACGGCCAGCTGAAGCTGCAGGACGGCGCGGCGGTGAGCATTGCAGCCGGCAAGCCTGCGCCAAAACCGTAACCATGTTCCTGCCGGAAATTTCCATCAAGCGTCCCGTGCTCGCCACGGTGATGAGTCTGCTGATCATTCTGATCGGCATCATTTCGTTCCAGCGGCTGACGGTGCGCGAATATCCGAAAATCGACACGCCAGTGGTGTCGGTGAGGACGGTATACACGGGTGCCAGCCCGCAGGTGATTGAATCGCAGGTCACGCAGCCGCTGGAAGACAGCATTTCCGGTATTGAAGGCGTGAAGACGCTGAAATCGGTGAGCCGCGAGGAAGTCAGCCAGATCACCGTCGAATTCACCAGCGACCGCAATCCGGATCTCGCGGCCAATGATGTACGTGACCGGGTATCGCGTGCCCGCGGCCGCCTGCCAGCCGAGGTCGACGAACCGATCATCGCCAAGGTGGAGGCGGATGCACAGGCGGTGATGTGGTTGCGGCTGTTCTCCGATAAGCACAGTGCGCTGGAGATTTCTGATTACGCGGATCGCTATGTTGCTGACCGCCTGAAGACACTGCCCGGTGTGGCCTCGGTGATCATCGGCGGCGAGCGGCGTTACGCGATGCGCATCTGGCTCGATCGTGAGCGGCTGGCGGCCTATGCGCTGACGCCGCAGGACGTCGAGGATGCGCTACGCCGGCAGAATATCGAAGTGCCTTCCGGGCGCATTGAAAGCGCGCAGCGCGAATTCACCGTGCTCTCTGAAACCGACATGCGCACGGCCGAGCAGTTCAACCAGTTGATCATCCGCGAGGTCAAAGGCTATCCCGTGCGGTTGCGTGACCTGGGGCGCGCCGAACTCGGCTCGCAGGACGACCGCAACATCCTGCGCGTCAACGGTGTGCCTGCGGTCGGCCTCGGCATCGTCAAGCAATCCACGGCCAACACGCTGTCGGTGGCGCAGGGCGTCAAAGGGGAGATCCCGAAAATCCGCGCAGCACTGCCGCCGGGGATGGAGATTGCCGTCGCATTCGATACGTCGGTATTCATCGAGCAATCCATATCATCCGTCTATACGGTGATGGCGGAAGCGCTGGCACTGGTGGTGCTGGTGATCTTTTTCTTCCTGCGTTCGATGCGCGCGACGCTGATTCCGTTCGTGACCATCCCGGTGTCGCTGATCGGCGCCTGTTTCCTGATCTGGATCATGGGTTTCTCGATCAATGTGCTGACGCTGCTGGGCATCGTGCTGGCGATCGGTCTGGTGGTGGACGATGCCATCGTCGTGCTCGAGAACATCCACCGCCACATTGAGGACGGCATGGCGCCGGTCGCGGCGGCGCTGACCGGCGGGCGCGAAATTGCCTTTGCCGTGGTGGCGATGACGGTGACTCTGGCTGCGGTGTTTGCGCCGCTGGCATTCTCCACCGGCAATACCGGGCGGCTGTTCCTGGAATTTGCGTTGACGGTGACTTCAGCCGTGGTGGTGTCGGGCTTTGTGGCGCTGACGCTGACGCCGATGATGTGCTCGAAACTGCTGCACCGCGAGCGTTCCCACGGCCGGGTTTATAACGCGCTGGAAGATTTCTTTAAGGGTCTGTCTGCCGGATACGCACGGCTGCTGCGCTGGAGCCTCGCGCACCGGTTGGTGGTGGTCGGGGTGTTTGCACTGGTGGCCGCGGGGGGCGGCGTATTGTTTACGACCATCAAGTCGGAACTCTCGCCGCTGGAGGACCGCGGATTTTTCATCGGCATCATGGTGGCACCCGAAGGTGCGACGAAAGAATACACCGACGACTACGCGCGCATCTGGGAGAAGATTTACAGCGATGTGCCGGAAATCAACTCCTATTTTGTGGTGGTCGCGCCGGGTCTGGAGCGACCCAATCCGGTGAATTTTGCGTTGTCATTCGTGCGGCTGAAGGACTGGACCGAGCGCAGCCGCAAGACGCAGGAAGTCACCGCAGCAATCGCGCCGAAAATGTTCAGCACCATGCCGGGGGTACTGGCTTTCCTGGTCAATCCGCCTTCACTGGGACAGAGTTTCCGCAATCCGCCGGTGCAATTTGTGGTGCAGGGCAATAACTACGAAGATCTCGACCGGGTTGTCACTGCGCTGGTGGCCAGGGCCCGGGCGTCACCGGTGCTCATTGCGGTGGACAGCGACCTGAAGCTGAACAAGCCGCAGTTGTCGGTGCATATTGACCGCGAGAAAGCTGCGGCGCTGGGCATCCAGATCGACGCCATCGGCCGCACGCTGGAAACGCTCCTCGGCGGACGCCAGGTCACGCGCTTCAAGCGCGAAGGCAAACAGTACGACGTCATCGTCAAACTTGAAGACAAGGACCGGCAGCAACCCACCGACCTGACATCGATTTATGTGCGCGGAGCGCGCGGCGATATGGTGCAACTGTCCAACCTTGTAACGCTGACCGAGACGGTGGCGCCGAAGGAACTCAATCATTTCAACCGGCTGCGCGCCGCCATCATTTCCGCCAATGTGGCGCCGGGTTATACGCTGTCCGAAGCGCTGGCGTTCATGGAGCAGGCGGCCGGGGAAGTGCTGGCGCCGGAGAACCAGACCGCACTCGACGGCCAGTCGCGCGAGTACCTGGAGTCCGGGCAGCAGCTGGTGGCCATATTCGTGCTGGCGCTGGCGTTCATCTACCTGGTACTGGCTGCGCAGTTCGAGAGTTTTCGCGGTCCACTGGTGATCATGCTGACGGTGCCGCTGGCGGTGACCGGCGCGCTGCTGGCGATGAAGCTGACCGGCGTCACGCTCAACGTCTACAGTCAGATCGGCCTGGTAATGCTGATCGGCCTGATTACCAAGAACGGCATCCTGATCGTCGAATTTGCCAACCAGCTGCGCGACCGCGGCCGGGAGAAAATCGAGGCGCTGATCGAAGCCTGCGCGCTGCGGCTACGGCCCATCCTGATGACGACGGCGGCGACCGTGCTGGGTTCGCTGCCACTGGCAATGGCCACCGGGGCTGGCGCCGAGTCGCGTTCGGCCATCGGCTGGGTGATCGTCGGCGGCATGAGCATTGGCACTTTGTTCACCTTGTTCGTGATTCCGGTGGCTTATACCTATATCGTCGGTGAACGCGCGGTGGTCGTGACGGATACCGTTGCTGCGCCGACCCGTTGACGCCGGCGGTGGCGGGGGCGCTGGCGGCACAAGGTGAATTCGGTTACAGCGCGCTGCTGCTGAGCGCGCTGGCCGGCGACATACCCTGGTATTTTGCCGGGCGTCGCTACGGTCATCGCGTATTGCGCACGCTGTGCCGGATCGCAATTGAACCGGATTCCTGCGTCAAGCAGACTGAATCCATATTTGAGCGCTGGGGCGCGCCGTCGCTGATCGTCGCCAAGTACGTACCGGGATTTTCTACCGTGGCGCCGCCGCTGGCCGGCGCGATGCGGGTGGGTTTCCGTCCCTTCCTGCTGTTCAGTGCCCTGGGCGCATTGCTGTGGGTGACAGTGCCGGTCGTGCTCGGTGCCATATTCAGTGCCGAAGTCGAGTGGGCGCTGCAGCGCTTGTCCGAGTTGGGTTCCGGCGCGCTGCTGCTGATAGGCGTGGTGATCGTCGTCTATGCCGGAATCAAGCTCACGCAGCGCTACCTGTTCCTGCGCATGTTGCGGGCGGCGCGGTGACTTTATTTGACGCCGCGGGAGACGTGTTATAAGTATTTTTTTGCAATTTCAACGGAGATCATCATGCAGGATCGCAAAGCCATCACCAGTGTTCCCATCAATGATCTGGCAGCACGTCGCTGGAGTCCGCGTGCGTTCGATGCGGGGCGCGACGTCAGCAAGGCGCAGATCGCGGCACTGCTCGAAGCGGCGCGTTGGGCGCCTTCCTGTTTTGGTGCCGAGCCCTGGCGCTTCCTGATGTGGAATCGCGCCGCAGATGCGCAGCAATTCCAGAAAGCCTTTGATTGTCTGTCTGACAACAACAAAAAATGGGTCAAGAATGTACCCCTGCTGTTTCTTGCCTGTGCCGGTTCGGTATTCGAGGGTAACGGTCAGCCCAATCGCTGGTCGCATTACGATACCGGCATGGCCGGGGTGTCGCTGACGCTGGAAGCGGTGGCGCAGGGCCTGGCGGCGCACCAGATGGGCGGCTTCGATATCGCCAAGACACGCTCGGCGTTCGCAATCCCCGATGACTTCATGCCCATCGCGATGATCGCCGTGGGCTATCAGGCGGCGCCGGACGTGCTCGATGAGGAGACCAAGGCGAAGGAACTCAGGCCGCGCGGGCGCAAGGCGATCGGCGAACGCTTCTACGCCGGTGCCTGGGGCAAAGCCGCCGGCTGAGCGGGCATGACTCTTGGAGTATCTGACAACATGACCATGCACCCTTCGACAGGCTCAGGGCGAACGGTCATTTTACAAGCCGTTCGTGGTGAGCTCGTCGAACCATGAACGGCAGTGCCGCTGGCTTAAGCGTTTTTAAGCGGTTACTTTTGTCTGGCGTGGTGCCAGGGTGCCGGAGGTCATGGCGTCCGGCGCTTCGCTGTTCGGGAAATTGAACTCGAGCAGGGTGCCTACCGGATCGCGCACGAAAATCTGGTAACCGGCACCGGCGACGTTTTGTTGTTCGTAATGAATTTTCATGCTGTCCAGTTTGGCGCGGAACTCAGCGGCGCCGTGAACCTGGAACGCGACGTGATCCACACTGCTGTGGTGCTTTTCCTGCAGAAAACCTTCAGCGCAGCGCGCGCTGACATGGACTATCGGATGGTCACCCAGATAAAGCCAGATGCCGGGATTGGGAAAGTTCGGGCGCTGGCCCTTTTTCAGGCCGATGACTTCATCGTAAAACTTTTCAATCTTCTCAAGATCGGCAGGCGCGCAGCGCAAATTAAGATGATGAATGCGGTCGATTTTCATGGGCGGTCTCCCGTAGTGGGGTGGAGGCTATGGCGGTAATCATACCGCAGTAATTAATTGCGGTATGCGGAGGTGGAATGATGGGAAATGAGTGAAAAACCGCGATTGTGCGAGGACTCAGTTCATCATTCTGCGCTCATCGTCCATCAATTCGCGCTGTTCCAACCGCCGCCCAGGGCTTTCACCACATCGGCTACCGCCGCGCGCTGCGCGCGCAGCGCATCGGCGCGGTTTAATTCCGCGGAAAGCAGGTTGCGTTCCGCATCCAGCACTTCCAGCTGGCTCGATATGCCGTTTTCGTAGCGCAGGCGCGCGAGCCGCAGTGAATCGGTGAGTGCCGTCGTGCGTGCGGTTTCGGCGACAAAAGTATCGCGCGCCCGGGTCTGGGCGCTCAAGGCCTCACGCGTTTCGCGAAATGCGTTCTGCACCGTTTTCTGATATTGCGCGAGGGTCTGCCGTTCGCGCGCTTCGATGGATTCAATCTGGCCAAACAGCCGCCCGCCCTGGAAGATCGGCTGCGCCAGCGCAAAGCCGAGCTGCCAGATGCGCGCCGGTCCGGTAAAAAGATTCCCCAGTTCTGCGCTGTCCGAGCCGTAAAAACCGGTGAGCGAGATTTGCGGGAACAGTGCTGCGCGGGCAGCACCAATGCGGGCGTTGGCGGCAATCATGCGTTGTTCCGCCTCGGCGATGTCGGGACGGCGCAGCAGCAGATCGGAAGGCAAGCCCTGCGGAATCACCGGCGAGGCGGGCTCATCAAGGTTGGCGGCATGGGTGATGCGCGATTCGATCAGCGCGCGCGGGCTGCGGCCGAGCAGCACGCCCAGTGCCAGCTCCTGTGCGGTGCGGCGTTGCTCCAGTGCCGGCAATTGCGCTTCTGCAGCGGCGACCTCGGCCTCAAGCTGGCGCAACGCAAAGTCGTTGATCAGTCCTGCAGTGGCGCGGACGCGCTGCAGGCGCAAATCTTCACGGCGCAGATCCAGCGATTTACGCGTGGACAATACCTGGCTGTCCAGTGCAACCAGACCGTAGTAGGTCTTGATGGTTTCACTGGTCAGCGCGATGCGTACCGTGTCACGCGCCGCTTCGGTGGCGAGCAGATCGGCGTAGGCGGCCTTGGTGGAATCACGCAGGCGTCCCCACAGATCCACTTCGTAGGCGACGTTGATTTGCCCGCGGTATGTATTGCGCTCCAGCGGCACACTGGGCGGCAGCGGTGTGGATGACACCGATGATGAACGGGCGCGATTGCGGCCGAACCCGGCATCAACCGCCGGTGCGAACTGCGAGTCCGCCACCCGCAGGAGCGCGCGCACTTCGTCCACACGCGCAGTGGCGATGGCGAGATCGCGATTGTTGGCGAGCGCTTCGTCAACCAGACGGTTGAGCGTGGCATCGCCGTACAGCGTCCACCAGCGTTCTGCACCGGCGGTTTTGCCATCGGCCGGAGCGTCGCTCCACGCTGCCGGTAATTCGGTCGCCGGGCGCTGGTAATCGGGGCCGACCGAGCAGCCGCCGGTGAGCAACAAAAATATAAATAAAAACAAATAGTTACGTTTCATCGCGAACTCCGGAAACCGGTGGTGCGCGGTGCGGTGCATGAGCCGCACGATGTGACTGCTCGCGATGGTGGGTGACTTCGGATTCGATCTCCTGCGTTGAGCGTGAGTCCGAAAGTTTGCGATCAACGATGAGTTTGTAGAACCATGGGATGAAAAAGATCGCGAGGAATGTCGCCGCCAGCATGCCGCCCATGACCCCGGTTCCCGCGGAATGGCGCGCACCGGCGCCGGCGCCGGTGGAAAATGCCAGCGGCACTACGCCCAAAATGAAAGCCAGTGAGGTCATCAGGATCGGCCGGAAGCGCAGTCGTGCCGCTTCAATCGCCGCCGCCGCAGTGGTATAGCCTTCGTTCTTTTTCAGCACCGCATACTCGACGATCAGGATCGCGTTCTTGGCTGCAAGACCCAGCAGCGTCACCAGACCGATCTGGAAATACACGTCGTTGGACAAACGGGCAATGCCGGCCAGTGGTGACAACAGCCATTGCAGCCACGGTATGCCCTGCGCCATGTAGAACGGCATGGGCAACAAATTGTTGATCCAGATCGCGGCCAGCGCACCGAAGGTGCCGAAGGGCAGGGCGAGCAGCACCGACAGTGGCAGTGACCATTTGTCGTATTGCGCGGCAAGAATCAGGAACACCATGAGTGCAGCGAGTCCGAGCGCGATGAGGGATGTGCCCCCCGAGCGTTTTTCCTGGAATGAAGCGCCGCCCCAGTCATAGCTGAACTCCGGCGGCAGCGTAGCTGTGGCGATCTGCTCCATGCGTGCAATGGCCTCGCCGGAGCTGAAGCCGGGTTTGGCCGAACCGAATATCTTCACCGCAGGCAGGTTATTGAAGCGATCCAGCGTATCCGGCCCGGAGGAATATTTCACGCTGGCGAGCGAAGACAGTGGAATCATTGCGCCACGATCGGAGCGCACATAAACCGCGCCGACATCTTCGGGTCGATTGCGGTAAGCGGGGTCCGCTGACATCAACACCTGCCAGGTGCGACCGAATTTGTTGAAATCATTGACGTAGGCCGTGCCCAAAGTGCCGGCCAGCGTGCTGTAGAGCTCATCGATGGGGACGCCCAGGGCCTTTGCTTTCTCCCGATCAGTCTGCACGTAAAGCTGCGGCACATTGGCGCGCCACAATGTATTGACCTGGGCGAACATCGGGTCCTTCTGCACGGCGCCAAGTAACTGCTGGGTGACTTCGAACAGACGTGCTGCGCCGCCTTCGCCGCGGTTCTGCACATAGAACTCGAAGCCGCCTGCGCTACCCAGGCCGAATATCGGCGGTGGACCGAAGGCGAGGGCCAGACCTTCCTGCAGGTGACCGGTCTTCATATAGAACTCGCCGACCAGTTGCCCTGTGGATACCTTGCGCTCATCCCAGTGTTTCTGAGTGACGAATATCGTCGCTGCACTGTTGCGGAATCCGCCGCCGAGGAAATCGAGCCCGGTAAAGGCCACGGCATTTTCGTTGGCGGGATTGGATTTGATGATTTTCACGACTTCGTTCACTACCTTGTCGGTGCGCTCCAGCGTGGCGCCGTCGGGCAGGAATACGGCAGCGATGTAATAGCCCTGATCTTCATCCGGCACCAGCGCGCTCGGTGTTGCGCGCCACAGACCGGCGGTGATGGCCACCATGCCGACGAACAGCAGCAGAGCGATGCCGCCACGACGCAATATCCAGGTCACGCCATCGACATAGCGTCCGGTCAATCGCGCAAACGCCGCATTGAACCACCGGAAAAACCGGCCTGGCTCGCGGTGCTCCTGTTTGAGTATCAGCACGCACAGGCTGGGCGTCAGCGTCAGTGCCACGAGTCCGGAAATCACCACGGCAATCGATATGGTCACTGCGAACTGGCGATACAGTTCGCCGGTCAGGCCGCCGAGGAAGGCGATGGGCACGAACACCGCGCACAGCGTCAACACGATGGCGATGATCGGACTGGTGACTTCATGCATGGCCTTGATCGCCGCTTCGCGCGCCTGTAATCGCCCTTCGTGCATGATGCGTTCGACATTTTCAAGTACCACGATGGCATCATCGACCACGATACCGATGGCGAGCACCATGCCGAACAGCGTCAGCGTATTGATCGAGTAGCCAAGCAGCAGCAACCCGGCGAAAGTACCAATCAGTGATACCGGCACTGCGGCAAACGGGATCAGCGTGGCGCGCCAGTTCTGCAGGAAGGCGAATACCACCACAAACACCAGCAGCATCGCTTCACCCAGCGTTTTCGCCACCTCGCGGATCGATACCTTGACGAAGCGCGTGGTGTCATACACCACTGAATGGGCGAAACCCTGCGGGAAGCGTGCTTTCAGCCGGTCAATTTCTGCCGTAACAAGATCTGCTGTGGCGAGCGCATTGGCGCCCGGTTGCAGGAAAATGCCCACGAGCGTGGCTGTTTTGCCGTTGACGCGGCCGATGAATTCGTAATCCCTGGAGCCGAGTTCGACTCGCGCCACGTCCTTCAGTCGCAGCAGCGAGCCGTCGGGATTGGCGCGGACGATAACGTTCTCGAATTCCGCAGGTTCGCTGAGCCGGCCCTTGGTGGTGATGGTGTAGACCAGTTCCTGCGGGCCGCTGGTGGGCGACTGGCCGATTTTACCGGCGGCAAATTGCGCATTCTGTTCGTTGAGCGCGCGCACCAGATCGCCGGGCGTAACCTTGAGTTGCGCCATGCGATCGGGCCGCGTCCAGATGCGCATCGCATAATCCCTGGCGCCAAAAATCTGCACATTGGTGGTGCCGGGTATGCGCTTGATGGCGTCGAGGACGTTCAGCGTGACATAGTTTGAAACAAACAGACTGTCGTAACGGCCATCGGGCGAGGTGAAGGCAATCACCTGCAGGAATGACGACGAGCCTTTCTCGACGGTGACGCCTTGACGTCGAACTTCCACAGGCAATCTCGGCTCGACCTGCTTGACGCGGTTGTTGACGTTGAGCGCCGCGGTATCGACATCGGTGCCAATATCAAAAGTGACCTTGATTTCCACCACGCCCTGCGAGGTGGACGTCGAGTGCATGTAGAGCAAATTCTCGACGCCGGTGATCTGGTTTTCCAGCGGTGCGGCAACGGTCTGCTCCAATACTTCTGCCGAGGCGCCGGGGTAGAACGCGCGCACGGAGACTACTGGCGGGGCGATTTCCGGATATTGCGCAATCGGCAGCACGCGGATGGCCGCGAGACCGGCGATGATCAGGAAGATCGACAGCACGGCCGCAAAAATCGGCCGGTCGATGAAAAAGCGCGAAATCATGTAATTTTAATAACCTTTCAGCGCAGATGCTTTTCCCTCATCCCTGCCCTTCTCCCGGAGGGAGAAGGGTTTGTCATCCCTCTCCCTCCGGGACAAGGGAACACTTGATACGGAGTAGAGGGAGAGAGGGTGAGGGGGCGTCCAGTTTGTCGGCGAGTACATTTACTAGGGTTTTTTCATCGCATTTGCATCCGGATTTACGCCGGGCGCTGCAGGCGGTGCCTTGCCGTCCATCACAGTCACCGGGGAACCAGGAGCAAAGATTTTGGCAGTACCATCGACGATGACGCGGTCTCCAGGCTTGATGCCGCTGTCGATGACCCAACCATCATTTGCCCACGCGCCGACTTCTACGGGGCGCGGCTCAGCCTTGGAGTCGTTGCTGACCACATAGACGAATTTGCCCTTGGGGCTGTCGAGGACAGCACGCTGCGGGATGACGATGGCGTTCACCCGCGTGGCGCCGCTCAAGGTGACGCGCACGAATTCACCGGCGCGCAGGATATTGCGCGGGTTGGCAAATTCCGCACGCGTTTCTGCGGTTCCGGTCCGGGTGTTGACGCGCACGTCGGTGAAATTAATGCGGCCTTCATTGGCGTATTGCG
Organism: Betaproteobacteria bacterium; assembly: GCA_032128415.1. Lineage (GTDB taxonomy): Bacteria > Pseudomonadota > Gammaproteobacteria > Burkholderiales > SG8-41. The sequence goes on from JAQBGW010000076.1 coordinate 31,470, forward strand.
TGCCATCGGATAGTTTGACCTTTACAGTCATCCCGCCGTCGGCAGGCAGTTTGACGCGACCCGCATCGACCTCGCGGCGCAGCGCCAGCGCGTCGCGGTCGGATACGCCGAAAATCACATACATCGGGTCGGTTTGCGTCACCGAGGTGAGCAGCACGCCCGGTCCCGAGACCAGATTGCCTTCCGAAACCGCTGTCCGCGCCGCGATGCCGGTGATCGGGGCCGCCACGTGCGACCATTCCAGATTGAGTTTTGCTTCGTTGAGCCGCACTCTGACGCTGGTGACCTCAGCCGCAGCGATGCGCTCGGCCGAAGTGGCGTCGTCAAACTCCTTCTGGCTGACGGCCTTTTGCTCATACACCGATTTCAGGCGGGTGAACTCACGCTGTGTCTGTTGGTGGCGTGCCTCGGCCACGCCGAGGTCGGCGGCGGCGCGGGCATGGGCGAGTTCATACGGGACGGGATCGATGGTGTACAGAGACTCACCCTGGCGCACGGTGCTGCCTTCGCGGTAATTGCGCTTGAGCAGTATGCCGCTCACCCGCGCGCGCACTTCCACTTCGCGATAGCCGGCGGTCTGTGCGGTGTATTCGTAACTGACCGGCACATCGCGCGGCGCAACGGTCATCACAGTCACCGGCGGTGGCGGAAATCCACCGGGCGGCCCCCCTGAGGGCCCGCAGGCGGCGAGCAACAGCAATGATGCGGTGACGACAATGGGATAGGAACGGGAAAGCGAGCGCGGGTTCATGGGTAATTCCAGAGGAAGGCCGGCGTGGAACCACGCCGGAAACGGAGCCTTAGTTTACCCGCAAAGCAAGGTGCACCCCAGACGATGGTGTGAGTAAACATTAGCAGGCAGTGGTCGTCGGTAATGAGTGGAACGCATTACGGACTGCGATTGCAGGTCATACCTATAATCAATTGATTGGATCTGTACACGCAAGGCTAACCCGACAGCAATATCCAAGGCCCTGGTCTGTTCAATCTCGCTGGCGAGGAGCATTCTCTTTTGCATTAATAAAGAATGTGGCCGCCCTCAATGGGGTCCCGTAGCAGCATCAGGACTAATGCTGCGCACGGTGCTTTGATATTAAAAATACACCCATTAAAACAATCAGATAATGATGGCTCTCCTTGCTGTATTCACCGCACCCAGGGCGCTGCACTGTCACCGCTTATGCCGAAAAGCCGGATTGCCTCTGCAACGACTGCTGTTGAGATTTTCTTTTCTTCCGCCAGTGCGGCGAGCGCAGCCACCGCAATGTGGTGACGATCCATTTCAAAAAACCGCCGCAGATTCTCCCGCGTGTCGCTGCGGCCGTAACCGTCGGTTCCCAGCGTGACGTAATGCTGCGGCACGTAGGCGCGAATCAGATCGGGTACGGCGGTGACGTAATCGGAGGCTGCGATCACCGGGCCACTGTGATTTGCGAGCGATGCTTCGACATGACTGATCTGCGGTTTAGCGGTCGGATTCAGGCGATGGTGTCGTGCGCAGGCCATGCCGTCGCGGCGCAGTTCGCTCCAGCTGGTGACACTCCACACGCTGGCGATAATCCCGAAATCGTTCTTCAGCAATTCCGCGGCGGCAATGACTTCGCGCAGAATAGTACCGCTGCCGAGCAATTGCACCTGCGCCTCGGGTTGCGATTGCAATAGATACATCCCGCGCAAAATATTCTCGCGGGCGTCGGCAGGCATCGCCGGCTGCGCGTAGTTCTCATTCATCACCGTGATGTAATAAAACACGTCCTCCTGCGCCTCGAGCATGCGTCGCGCGCCGTCCTGAATGATGGTCGCCAGTTCGTAACCGTACGCCGGGTCCCAGGCGCGGCAGTTGGGCACGGTGGAAGCGATCAGATGTGACGAGCCGTCCTGGTGTTGCAACCCTTCACCGGACAGCGTGGTGCGACCGGCGGTGGCGCCGACCAGAAAACCGCGTGACCGGCAGTCGCCGGCCTGCCAGATCAGGTCGCCGACGCGCTGGAAACCGAACATGGAATAAAAAATATAAAACGGCAGCATAGCCGTGCCGTGCACGCTGTAGCTGGTGGCGGCGGCGATCCACGACGACAACGCGCCGGCTTCGTTGATGCCTTCTTCGAGGATTTGCCCGTCCTGCGCTTCCTTGTAATAGAGCAGTTCGTCGCGATCCTCCGGTTCGTAGAGCTGGCCGAACGGCGAATAGATTGCCACCTGACGGAACAGCGATTGCATGCCGAAGGTGCGCGCCTCGTCGGCGACGATGGGCACGATGTGTTTGCCGATCACCGGATCCTTGAGCATCTGCGACAGCAGCTTGACGAAGCTCATGGTGGTCGATTCATCGCGTCCGCTGGAACCTTCGGTGATGCGGGCGTAACTGTCGAGGGCCGGCATCGCCAGTTTCGGCGCCGTCGTCACCCGCGCCGGCAGGTAGCCGCCGAGTGCGGCACGGCGCGCGTGCAGATAGCGCATCTCCGGGCTGTCGTCCGCGGGTTTCCAGAATTTCAGCGCTTTGACGTCGGCGTCGGGTATCGGCAGCGCAAAACGGTCGCGGAAAGCGAGCAGCGCGTCGTCTTCCATTTTTTTCTGCTGGTGCGCGCCCATCTTGCCCTGACCCCAGTGGCCCATGCCGTAACCCTTCTTGGTCTGGGCAAGGATCACCGTCGGCCGGCCTTGATGGTTCATGGCGGCGTGATAAGCCGCATGGATTTTTACCGGATCGTGGCCGCCGCGGCGCAGGCGGTCGATGTCGTCGTCCGACAGGTGCGATACCAGTGCCTGCAATTCCGGATCCTTGTTGAAGAACTGCTCGCGGTTAAAACGGCCGTCAGTGGCGGCGTATTTCTGGAATTCGCCGTCCACGGTTTCTTGCAGGCGCTTGAGAATCACGTTCTCGGTATCGCGGGCGAACAGCGGATCCCATTCCGCGCCCCACAACAGCTTGATCACATGCCAGCCGGCGCCGGAGAACAGCCCTTCGAGTTCCTGGATCAGCGAACCGTTGCCGCGCACCGGGCCGTCAAGCCGCTGCAGGTTGCAGTTGACGACGAAGATCAGATTGTCGAGGCCTTCGCGCGCGGCGAGCGACAGGCCCGCCAGCGATTCCGGCTCGTCCATTTCACCGTCACCGACAAAGGCCCACACTTTGCGTCCGGCGGTTTTCTGGATGTTGCGGTGTTCGAGGTAACGCATGAAGCGCGCCTGATAAATCGCGTTGACGGGGCCGAGGCCCATCGAGGCATTGGGGAACTGCCAGAACTCCGGCATCAGGTAGGGATGGCAGTACGACGACAGGCCGGTGCCGGGCCCGCCGGTTTCGCGGCGGTAATTGTTCAGTTGGTCCTCGCTCAGCCGGCCTTCGAGCCAGGCGCGGGCGTAGATACCGGGTGAGGCATGGGGTTGGAAGAACACCGCGTCACCGTTCTGTCCGCCGTGGAAAAAGTGATTAAAGCCGACTTCGAACAGATCGGCGATCGAGGCATAGGTGGCGATGTGTCCGCCGAGCTCTGCGGAATCGCGGTTGGCGCGCACCACCATCGCCAGTGCATTCCAGCGCACCAGTGCCGACACCCGCGCTTCGATGTCGAGGTTGCCGGGAAACTGCGGCTGCTCGGCAATGGCGATCGAGTTGCAATACGGCGTATTGAGCACCGGCGGCATCGGCACGCGTTGTGCCCGCGCCTCATCCAGCAATCTGCGCAGCAGGTAGGTGGCACGCTCGCGCCCGCCGGATTCGATCAGCGAATTGAAAGCGTCCAGCCATTCCCGGGTTTCGACGGGATCGGGATCGGCGGGCATGACACGCCAGAAGGCAGCGGCGAGTTCGGATAAATCAGTCATAGCGGTGAATCTCCACGCGCGCGATTGCGCGCACAGGCACCATGGTATGCGGATCGCCGCAGTACAGGGTTGCGTAACGCCTTGTTTATTCTAAGTTAATAAGCATATAATTCCGTGAAAATTACTTTGAAAGGCATAAAATGCCGAAAACTCGACCAAGTGCAACTCGATTGAATGCAAGCCAGCTGGATGCGACCGACTGGAAAATCCTTGCCCGCCTGCAGGACGATGCCAGGCTGGCCAACGTGGAACTCGCGCGCGCCGTCAACCTGTCACCGTCACCGTGCCTCGCACGCGTGCGGCGACTTGAAGAAGCCGGGCTGATCAGTCGTTATGTGACGCTGCTCGACGCGCTGGCGCTGGGGCTGACGGTGTCGGTGTTTATCCAGGTGCGGCTGGAGCGTCAGGTGGAAAAGGCGCTGGAGCTTTTTGAGCGCGCCATTGCCGAGCGGCCCGAAGTCATGGAGTGTTATCTGATGACCGGGGATTCCGACTACATGTTGCGGGTGATGGTCGCCGACGTGCAGGCGCTGGAGCGCTTCATCGTTGATTTCCTCGCCAAAATTCCCGGCGTCGGCAATCTGAAATCGAGTTTTGCCTTGAAGCAGGTGAAATACAAAACCGCACTGCCGCTGCCGGGCCCGGCACCGCGTTCATCGGCGCGGGGCGTGCCGGTGCGACGGGCCGTACGCTGAAGAGATTCGTCGGGTTTGGGCGAGCGCGCTAGCGCTTGCGGAAAAACTGCTGAGGGCGCTGGGCCGGCGGGCCGGAGCGCGGCTCGTCTTTGTGGCGGAAGCTGATACGCCCCTTGCTCAGATCGTAGGGCGAGATTTCGATGGTGACTTTGTCGCCGGCAAGTATGCGGATGCGATGCTTGCGCATCTTGCCCGAGGCGTAGGCGGTGACGATATGGCCGTTTTCGAGCGTGACACGAAACATCGTGTTGGGCAGCACCTCGTCGATGACGCCCTCGTACTCGACCAGTTCTTCTTTAGCCATCAGCAGGTTCCGGTAGGGGAGTGCGGCAGATCAGCTTGATGCGGGTCACGATTTACCGCGCGCAACATCATTGCGATCTGCCACAAGTCGCTCAGACCGCTGACAGGTTGATTGCCGACGAACGGCCGTCCTGGCCACGTTCGATGTCAAAATTGACTTGCTGGTTTTCAGCGAGGGTTGTCATTCCGGCGCGTTCCACTGCGGAGATGTGGACGAAAACGTCCTTGGATCCATCCTGCGGTTGAATAAAGCCGAAGCCCTTGGTTGCATTGAAAAATTTTACGGTACCGGTAGTGGCCATCTGTGTGCTCCAAACTAAAACGATTCGCGCCCGGGATTGGGCGCGGCATCAAACGACAAATTGGAGAAGACCAAGCAGAGGCATCCGGAACGGACACTAAGGATAGACTGACACCAACCGTCGGCGCGCATTATGGGCGTATGACGGTGATTTTGCAAGATTATCCCGTTCGTCGTACGATGCACGCCCCGCACCCGTAGACCGGTGCAATCTACTGATTTCCCGAGAGGATATGCATCATGAAACTCTATTATTCCCCCGGCGCCTGTTCGCTGGCGCCGCACATCGTCCTGCATGAAGCGGGATATGCCTTTGAAATCGAGAAAGTGGACGTACCCACCAAGAAAACCGCAGGGGGCGACGACTACTGGACCATCAATCCCAAAGGGTATGTGCCGGCGCTCAAGCTGGACAACGGTGACGTGCTGACCGAAGTCGGCGTCATCTGCCAGTACCTGGCCGACCAGAAGCCCGCGGCGGGACTGGCGCCCGCGGCCGGCACCATGGCGCGCTACCACCTGATGGAGTGGCTGAATTTTGTCGCCACTGAGGTGCATAAATCAATTGGTGCATTGTTTAATCCGAAAATGATGCCGGAGATGAAAGTCGTGCAGCTTGGCGTGGTCGAGCGCCGGCTCAACGCGCTGGAAAAGATGATCGGCGGCAAGCCTTACCTGATGGGCGATGCGTTCAGCGTGGCCGATGCTTACCTGTTTACCGTCCTCAACTGGTCGCGCATCCACAAGATCGACATGGCGAAGTGGCCCAACATCCAGGCTTTCATGGTGCGAGTCGCAGCGCGGCCCAAAGTGCAGGCGGCGATGCAGGCCGAGGGCCTGCTCAAATAGCTGGCGCAATGACCCGCTCCAGAACTGTCTGGCCGCTGGCGCGTCGCGTCGGGGAGATTGCGCCGTTCCAGGTGATGGTGATACTGGCGCGCGCGCGCGCGCTTGAAGCCGAGGGGCGCAGCATTATCCACATGGAAATCGGCGAACCCGATTTCGCTACACCCGACCCGGTGCGCGCTGCCGGCGTCCGCGCCATCGAGCAGGGCAACGTTTTCTATACCCCCGCACAGGGCCTGCCTGAACTGCGGCGCGCGATCGCCGGTTTTTATCGCACGCGATACCACGTTGAAGTCCCCGCGGACCGCATCGTTGTCACGCCGGGTGCATCGGGTGCGCTGTTGCTGGCAATGGCGACGCTGGTCAATCCCGGCGACGAAGTGCTGCTGGCCGATCCCGGTTATCCGGCCAATCGTCATTTCGTGCGACTGTTGAATGGCGTTCCGGTCGGCGTCGCCGTCGGCCCCGACAGTAACTATCAATTGCAGGGCAATCACCTCGAACAGCATTGGAGCAGCCGCACGGTTGCCGCGCTGGTGGCCACGCCGTCAAATCCTACCGGCACACTGCTCGCGTCGGACGAGATGCAAGCGATGGCGCAATTCGCGGCCGATCGCGGCGGCGCCATGATTGTCGACGAGATTTATCATGGTCTCGTTTACGAAGAATCCGCGCAAACCGCCCTGGCGCTGCGGGACGATGTATTCGTCATCAACAGCTTCTCCAAGTATTTCAACATGACGGGCTGGCGGCTGGGCTGGGCGGTGGTGCCGGAGCGCTATATCGATGCGGTTGATCGCATTGCGCAGAATATATATCTCGCGGCGTCGACCACCGCGCAATATGCGGCGCTGGCAGCCTTTGCGCCCGAGACACTGGCGCTGCTCGACGCCCGCCGCGATGAATTCCGCGCCCGCCGCGATTTTCTGCTGCCGGCATTGCGTGCGCTTGGCTTTGGCGTGCCGCAGTCGCCGCAGGGCGCGTTCTACATTTATGCCAACTGCTCGCGGTTTACAGCGGACAGTTTCAAGTTTGCGACTGAATTACTGGAGCAGGCGGGTGTGGCGATTGCGCCGGGAACGGATTTTGGTGATCACGCCGCGAATGAGCATGTGCGGTTTGCCTATACGCAGCCGATCAGCGTGTTGCGCGAAGGTGTGGAGCGGATTGCGAAGTTTCTGGGAAAGTAGGCAGCCCAGCCCGGTGCAAGTTTGCCGGGAAGCGGCTGCGACTCGTTAGCCGTAGGCCCGTTTGCGGGAGCAGCCGCAGCGCCCCGGTCCACGACTGTTGAACGCAGCCGCTGGCGCCCCTGCCCGCACCCCCGCTTCGCGGCACCGAGTCCGGGGCGCCCCCGGCGAAGTTTCGTCGGGTCGCCTCTAACAACCCGCCAGTCAGGACAAGGCGCGGGCGATCAGCGAAATACCGCTTAATACCAATAAACCACCCATCACCCGAATGACAGTCTGCTGCGACAGGTTGAGATGTAGTTGATGTCCGGTCCACACGCCCAGCGCCATTACCGGCATCAGTGCGACAGCGGCAACCAGTGAGGCCGGCGAGTAGAGTCCGGCGATGACGAACAGCGCGATGCGCGCGACGGTGGTGAACATGAATATCATCGGCACCGTGGCGCGGATTTGCGTGGGTGTGGCCTGGCGGCCGGCGAGAAAAAACACGTAGATCGGGCCACCGATACCGAATACCGCCGAGGTGGCGCCGCCCAAGGTGCCGATCGGTGCGGCTGACCACTGTGGCAGCGGAAATCCCTTGCCGCGCTTGATCACATACGACGCACCGAAGAACACCACGAACATTCCCAAGCCGCCCAGCAGCAATTCGGGTGGGACTCGGACCAGCAGCCAGACGCCGGCGAGCACGCCCAGCGCCATGAACGGGAGCAGTAACAGCAGTTCGCGGCGCATCACATCCGCGCGCAAGCGCAGTCCCATGTTGAAGGCACCGACGCAGTCGAGCAGCACGAAAAAAGGCACCACAAATTTCAGCGGAAACAGGTGCGCGAGCAGTGGCACCGCAATCAGCGTCGAGCCGAAGCCGGAGATGCCGAATACCACATAAGCTCCGAATACGATCAACGGCGCGAGGATCAGGATTTCGGGTTGGAGGAGATCGGAGACAGGCATCGCATCGAGTATAACGGTAGAATTCAATGCAAAGTGCAAAGCAGAAAACCGCTGCACCCTCGCTTTAATTTTTCACTTTGCATTTTGCACTCTGCACTGTCTTTTCCCATGACCCAACTCATACTCATCCGCCACGGCGAAACGCTGTGGAACACCGAACGCCGCATGCAGGGCCATCTCGACAGTCCGCTGACCGAGCGCGGTCTGTGGCAGGCGCAACGTCTGGGCGAGCGGCTGAAGTCGTTGCCGTTTGCATCGCTGTATTCCAGCGATTTGCCGCGGGCGCGGCGCACCGCAGAGTGTATCGCCACCGAAACGGGCCATGACATCGTTGCCGATGCACGGTTGCGCGAACGTCACTTCGGAATTTTCGAGGGCATGACGCGCGCCGACATGGAGCAGCGTGACGCCGCAGTGCATGCGCAGTTCATGTTGCGCGATCCGGATTACGCAGTTCCCGGCGGCGAAAGTCCCGCGGCGTTCATGCTACGTATCCGCACCACGCTGGAGGACCTCGCTGCGCGTCATGCCGGCGAAACCATCGCCGTGGTGACGCACGGCCTGGTACTCGATTGTGCCTATCGCATCGCCAGCGGGCTGCCGTTGCGCGAATCGCGTCCGGTGCCACTGGTCAACGCGAGCCTTAACTGGTTTGCGTGCGACAACGGTTGCTGGAGCGCAGGGCGCTGGGGCGACGCTGAGCACCTGGGCGCTGACGGCGTGACCATCTTTGGCGACGGTACCGTCTAGTTACAAAAATATAAATAAAAACAATAAGTTATGTATAGCGCTGCGCATGAACAGCATTGAACCGGTGATCATCATCCATGGCCTGTGGGTCAACGGGCTGGTGATGAGTTGGCTCGCGCGCAGGATCAGGCGTTGCGGTTTCGCGGTGCATGTCTATTCCTATCCGTCAGTGCGCTTGTCGCTCACTGAAAATGCCGAGCGTCTCGCGCGTTATTGCGCAAGCCTCGGCGTGCCGCGCGTACACATCATTGCCCACAGTATCGGCGGCTTGATTGCGTTGAAAATGCTGGAGACGACGCCCACCATCAGTTGCAGCCGTCTGGTGCTGGCGGGTACGCCGTACGGCGACAGTTTTGCGGCGCATCGCCTGGCGCGGTGGCCGGGAGGATCGGCGTTGCTTGGCCGCAGCATTACCGAATGGCTGAACCAGCCGCGGCCCGGCGTCCATGCCGCAGAAACCGGCATCATTGCCGGCAACCGCGGATTTGGTCTGGGTCGACTGGTCGCGCCGGATCTGCCGCGTCCCAACGATGGTGTAGTCACACTCGCCGAAACCGAAATTCCCGGTGTGATCCATCGCGTAGTACTCGCGGTCGGTCACAGCGCCATGCTGATTTCGCGCGACGCGGCCCGGCAGTGCTGCGCGTTTCTGCGCAGCGGGCATTTCGAAGAGGTTGCGACAAAATGATGCGCAACGCCTGCACACTCGCCGTGATCCTGCTGCTGGCGGGATGCGGCAATTTTTCCTATTACCTGCAGTCCGTTGGCGGACAGTTCGAGATCTGGCGTCGTGAAGTGCCGATCGAGCGCCTGCTGGAAGATCCCGCGCTCGCACCCGCGCTGAAGGCGCAACTCGAGCGCGCGTTGCGCATTCGCGATTTCGCCAGTCGCGAACTTGGTCTGCCTGACAACCGCAGCTACCGCTCTTATGCCGATCTCGCGCGCCCCTTTGTGGTGTGGAATGTATTTGCCGCAGCAGAATTCTCAATCGAACCGCGACAATGGTGTTTTCCGGTTGCGGGATGCGTCAACTATCGCGGTTATTTTGACGAGACCGCAGCGCGGGCCTACGCTCGCGAGATGGCTGCCGCAGGCAGCGATGTCTATATCGGCGGCGTACCGGCGTATTCGACCATCGGCTGGTTTGAAGATCCGCTGCTCAATACATTCATCCATTATCCCGAGCCGGTATTGGCGCGTCTGCTGTTCCATGAGTTGGCGCACCAGGTCGTCTATGTCAAAGACGACACCGTGTTCAATGAATCCTTCGCCACCGTAGTCGAACAGGCCGGGGTGGCGCGCTGGTTTGCCGTTAACGGCAACACCGCCGACCGCGAGCGTTATGCGCAACTGCAACGCTACAGCGCAGACTTCCGCAAACTGGTTACGCAGACGCGGAAGGAGCTGGCTGCACTGTACGCGAGCGATTTCCCGCCGGAGCAGAAGCGCCGGCTGAAGGCAGCAGCCTTCGCTGCGCTGAAGCGCGAGCACCTGTACCGCAAACTTGCGTGGGGTGGATTTGAAGGTTACGACCGCTGGTTCGCCCAGCCGCTGGGCAACGCACATCTGGCGTCAGTGGCGATTTACACGCAGCGGGTGCCGGCGTTTCAGGCGCTCCTGGAAGAATCCGGGGGCGACTTGCCACGCTTTTACGCCGCGGTGCGCGAGCTCGCAGCATTGCCGAAAATGGAGCGCAAAGCGCGACTGGCTGCGCTTTTTTATGAAACCCCGCACCCCTGAAGACATCGCACAGCGCCTGCGCAATCTGCCGCAGCCGGTTTACCCCGACGACCTGCCGGTGGTGGCGATGCGCGCGGACATTGCGCGCGCAATTTCAGAAAATCAGGTCGTCATCGTCTGCGGCGAAACCGGCTCCGGCAAGACCACGCAGCTGCCGAAAATCTGCCTGGAGTTAAAGCGTGGCGTCAGCGGCCTGATCGGCCATACCCAGCCGCGACGCATCGCCGCGCGCACGGTGGCAACGCGCATTTCGCACGAACTTAAAAGTCCGCTGGGCCATGTCGTCGGCTACAAAGTGCGTTTTGCCGACAAGCTGTCGTCCAACACGTATATCAAGCTGATGACCGACGGCATTCTGCTGGCCGAGACACAGGGCGACCGCGATCTGCGCGCCTACGACACGCTGATCATCGATGAAGCGCATGAACGCAGCCTCAACATCGATTTCCTGCTGGGGTATCTCAAGCGGTTGCAGCCGCGCCGCCCGGATCTCAAAATCATCATCACTTCGGCGACCATCGACGCTGAACGTTTTGCGCAGCATTTTGCGACCGATGGCAAGCCGGCGCCGGTGATTGAAGTCTCCGGTCGCACCTATCCGGTGGAAATCAGGTATCGGCCATTGAGTGCTGCCCTCATCCCCGGCCCCTCTCCCGGGGGGAGAGGGGAGGATATCGAGGTGGACGAGGCGAGTGTCGATGCTGTCGCCGAGCTGTGGCGTGAACGTGCGGGCGGCGACGTGCTGGTGTTCCTGCCCGGCGAGCGCGAAATCCGCGAGGCTGCCGAGGCGCTGCGCAAGCACCATCCGAAGGGGGCGGAAATCCTGCCGCTCTACGCGCGGCTGTCGTTTGAAGAACAGGATCGCGTATTCAAATCCGGCGGCGCGCGACGAATAGTACTGGCGACCAATGTCGCTGAAACCTCGCTGACGGTGCCCGGCGTTCATTACGTGGTTGATACCGGCCTCGCCCGCATCAACCGCTACAGTTACCGCAATAAAGTCGAGCAGCTGCAGATCGAAAAAATCGCGCGCGCTTCCGCCGACCAGCGCGCCGGACGCTGCGGACGCATTGCCTCCGGCGTGGCAATCCGGCTCTACGCCGAAGACGATTACGCCGCGCGGCCGCAATACACCGATCCGGAAATCCTGCGCTCCTCGCTCGCCCACGTGATTCTGCGCATGAAGTCGCTGAGGATCGGTGACGTTGAGGATTTCCCGTTTCTCGAAGCGCCGACGTCGCGGATGATCGCCGACGGCTATCAGTTGCTCGCCGAACTGGGCGCCGTCGATCCGCAAAAGGAGCTGACGCCGGTGGGCTGGCAGTTGGCCAAATTCCCCATCGATCCGCGCATCGCACGGATGATCATCGCGGCGAAGCAGGAAGGCTGTCTGCACGAAGTGCTGATCATCGCCTCCGCCTTGTCGGTGCAGGATCCACGCGAGCGGCCGTTCGAGCGCGCCGAGGCTGCCGACCGCGCACATGCGCAGTTTGCCGACGACAAATCGGATTTCATGGGCTACCTGAAGCTGTGGGAATTTTTTTCCGAATCGATCCAGCACAAAAAATCCAACCGCAGGCTCGCGCAGGATCTGGCGGAACAGTTTTTATCGCAGCGCCGGCTGCGCGAGTGGCGCGACATCCACAGCCAGTTGGCCACACTGGTTGCCGAACTCGGCATGCAGATCAACGCCGCGCCCGCCACCTTTGAGCAAATCCACCGCGCGCTGCTGGCCGGATTGCTCGGCAACATCGGCTTCAAGAACGAGGAGGGCGAATACCTCGGCGCGCGCGGCATCAAGTTCAGCATTTTTCCGGGTTCGGGGTTGCGCAAGGCACAGCCGAAATGGGTGATGGCCGGCGAACTGGTCGATACCGCACGGCTTTATGCACGATCCGTGGCGCGCATCGATCCCGATTGGATAGAGCCGCTGGCGCGCGATCTGGTCGACCGCCATTATTTTGATCCGCACTGGGAGCGCGAACCGGCGATGGTCACGGCGTTTGAACGCGTGACTTTGTACGGCATCACCATCGTGCCCAAACGCCGCGTGCATTACGGCGCAATCAACCCCGCAGTGTCGCGCGAAATTTTCATACGCCAGGCGCTGGTCGCCGGTGACTATGCCACGCAGGCAAAATTTATTCAATTAAATCAACAGCTTATAAAAGACGTGCAGGAGCTGGAACACAAGGCGCGCAAACGCGACGTGCTGGTCAGCGACGAAGTGATTTTCGCCTTCTATGACGCGCTGATCCCGCAGGACATCGTCAACGGCGCGGGTTTTGAACAATGGCGCAAGGCAGCCGAGCAACAAAACGCCACGCACCTGTTGCTGACGCGCGAGTACCTGATGCGCCACGCCGCCGAAGACATCACTGCGGCGCAGTTTCCCGACAGTCTGCCTGTGGGTAAAACTGCGGGTAAAACTGCGGGTGAAACTGCGGATGAAATTGAAGTCGGCCTCAAATACCGTTTCGATCCCGGCCATGTGCTGGACGGCATTACTGCCACCGTGCCGCTGGCGCTGCTCAACAAGCTCGACGCTGCCGATTTTGACTGGCTGGTGCCGGGCATGATTCGCGACAAGGTGGCGTATGCGTTCAAGGCGCTGCCGAAAAACTGGCGACGCCATCTGACGCCGCCGACCGAGCATGTGACGCGCTTTCTTGAAACCGAAGGCGCCGCGCACGGCGTGCTCAGTGATGCGGTGGCGCGGTATGCCTCGCGTGCCGCCGGCGTGCCGCTGGCGCGTGAAGACGCCGCCGGCATCGATTATCCACTGCATCTCCGATGCAACTATCGCGTGGTCGATGAATCGGGCCGCGAGCTGGCCCAGGGTCGCGACCTCGTTGCGCTGAAATCGCAGCTCGGCGAAGCGGCGCAACTGACCTTTGGTGCCGCCAGCGCCGGTACCGGCATCGAACGCAAGGACATCCGCATCTGGGATTTCGGTGATCTGCCACAGACCATCACCTTCACCCGCGCCGGCCGCCAGGTTACCGGCTACCCGGCGCTGGCGGACGAGGGTGACAGCGTGGCGATCCAGTTGTTTGATGTCGAGACGGCAGCGCGCGCATCCATGCGTGCCGGTGTCGTGCGCCTGACGCGCCTGGTGCTCAAAGAACAAATGCGCCAGCTCGAAAAAAACCTGCGGGGTTTCGAACAGGCGGCGCTGCAGTTGCGCGCCATGGCCAACGTCGATGAGCTGCGCGCCGATCTCATTGCCGCGATCTGTGACCGCGCCTTTATCGGCGACGACGAATTGCCCAGGGGACTCAAAGCGTTTGAAGATCAGGTCAAGCGTGCACGCACGCGGCTGCCGGCAGTGAGCGAAGCGGCGTGCCGGATGTTCGTGACCATCGCCGAAGAACATCATCAATTGTCACTCGCGCTCGGCGCGGCCAAAGGCCAGGTCGCGCGTGCCGCAAATGACATCCGCGCGCAAGTACAGCGGTTGATACACCAAGGCTGTTTCAGCGCGACGCCGTGGCCGCAGTTGACGCACCTGCCGCGCTACCTGCAGGCGATGCGCATGCGGCTCGCCAAGTTTCCGGCGAATGCCGAACGCGACGCCAAGCACGCAGCAAGCATCGCCCAACTGTGGGGGCGCTATGAAATGCGCCTCGACCAGCAGCGCAAAGCCGGTGCCATCGATCCGCGCCTTGCTGAATTCCGCTGGCACATTGAAGAGTTGCGCGTGTCGCTCTACGCGCAGGAACTCAAAACACCGCAACCGGTTTCGTACAAGCGGCTGGAAAAGCTGTGGCATGCGATGGGGTAGTGTGGTGCATAACAGTCGGGATTGCGCTCCCCGATCCAGTATAAAAAATAAATAAAATCAATGAGTTATATCGATGCGGCAGACTGTGGTCCGCAGTACGGGAAACGCATGGCGCACCGCGCCGGAAATACATACTATTGCAGGTCACAAAAACATCCATCGAAGAGGAATACACCGTGCGCAGATACCTTCAACGTACCCAACGTACCATTAGCACGCTCGCCGTTGCAGTCATCACGGCAACGTCATCGACCGGTTGGGCCGCAGATGCGGCCAGTATTTTTCCGGAAAGACCCATACGCCTGATCGCACCTTTTACCCCCGGTGCCGGCACTGATACCACGGCGCGCTTGCTCGCCAAGCACATGAGTGAACAATGGGGCCAGCAAGTGGTCGTCGACAACCGTACCGGTGCGGCGGGCGCAATCGGCGTCGGCATCGCCAACGACGCCAACCCAGACGGTTACACCATCTGCCTGATTTCCGCGTCGATGAGCGTCAACTCGGCGACCAACAGCAAGCTCTCGTATGACCTGACCAAAGACCTGCAGGGCATTTCGCAGGCGACCTCGCTGTTCTACGTGGTGTACATCAATTCTGCGGTGCCGGTTCATAACATCAAGGAACTGGTCGCTTACGCCAAGGCCAATCCCGGCAAACTGAATTTCAGTTCGTCGGGCACGGGCGGGTTGCAGCATTTTGCCGGTGAGATGTTCAACCACGTCGCCAAGGTGAAAATGGTTCACATCCCGTTCAAGGGCACCGCGGCGGGCATCGTGGCCAACCTTGCCGGTGAAGTGCAAGTGGGCTTCGGCACGCTGTTCGGAGTGCGTGCCCACTGGAAATCCGGCCGAGTGCGCGTGCTGGCGATGACGCAATCCAAGCGCTCACCGGCGATACCCGATGTGCCTACGGTGCAGGAAGCCGGCGTGCCCGGCTACGAAGTCGATCAGTGGTACGGCATCATTGGTGCCGCGAAAATTCCCAAGCCCATTGTCAACAAGATTCGTAATGGCATAGTCAACGCACTAAAAGACCCGGTTGTTGCCAAGCGCCTCCAGCGTGACGGCTCTACACCTGTGGGTTCGACGCCCGCGGAGTTCAGCGCGCACATCAAAGCTGAAGTGAACAAGTGGCGCCAGCTCGCAAAGGATGCCGGCCTCAAGCTGCATTGATTCCTTCTGCTGTTCAACAAAAAGCCCGCATGATGCGGGCTTTTTGTTGGGTGGGTTTAACGCTCAATGCCCGCTGTTGCCGAAATGCCCTTTCAACTCATCATCAAACTTGCCGTCGATCAATACGTACAACATCAGCGCGGGTTTGTCCGAGCGGTTGCTCCACGCGTGATTGGTGCCGCGCTGGATCACCACGTCGCCTTCCTTGAGCACCACATCCTGATCATCGAGCAGCATGGTGATCTCGCCCTTGAGCACCACCGCGTAATCAACAGTCTGGGTGCGGTGCATGAAGGGATGGCGGCCGATTTTCTTGCCGGCGGTTGAGGCCGACTCGTTGCCCATCGCGGCGAACACCGCACGCGACTGCTCGGGCGACATGTTGCGGATGGCGTCGGTCTCGGGCGCGATTTCCGAAATACGGAACACCGTGCCGTTGGGCAGTGGATGAATCTGCTTGGGCCCGGCGGTGGGGTCGGGCTCGGTGGCGTGCAGCACATAAGGCGCGGCGCTGGTTTTCCACAGATCCACGGAGATATGCCCGGGGCGCAGCGGATTGGTGCGCACCGCGGGCGCCAGGCCGTCTTCGAGCACCACGGCCTTGCCGTTTTTGTCGTGGCCGGTGATCACCCGGCGAATTTTTCCATTCATTTATGGTTCTCCTTCAGTTAATCAACGGCATCTCAAACCATCGAACCGAGCATGCGTTCCAGCGCCTTGATCAGCGATGGCACATCCGCGACCGCGGTTCGGTAAAGCAATGCGGCATTGACGCGACCGTATTCATGCGCCAGCAGATTACGCTGCCCGATCAATGCGCGCCACGGAATTTCCGGGTATGTCGCTTGACCTGCGGGCGACACGCGTCGCGCAGCTTCGCCGACGAGTTCGAGCGTGCGCTCCAATGCGCGCAGGCGCAGACGATCCGCCAGAAAATCATCCAGAGCAATGCCCTCAACGATGTCATGCGTTTCCTGCGCCGCAGTGAGCATGTCCCACAGATGCGCTGCATCTCGCGCGTCAGGCGGCATACAGCGTCCTTAGCTCCGGCAGGATTGCTTTGCGGCGGTACGGGTTGTCGAGAATTTCCGGTGTTGCGATATCGACTTTGCGCCCGCCGAACAATGCGGACAGTTGCTCCTGCAGCGCAGGGAGGTCGAGCATTGATGCGCCGCTATCAGGTTCGAACTCGACCAGCAGATCGACATCGCTGGTCGGCTGCATTTCGTTACGGGCGGCTGAACCGAACAGGCTTAGCTTGCGGATGCGGTGTTCGCGGCATAGCGCTGCGATTGGACCGCGGGGTATATGCAGCTTCTCACGCGGCGCTACGCGATAAGCCGCCACCGGACTGTGCAGTACGGGCGCAGCGGCCTCTGCTGCGCGCTGCGCAGTTACTGGCACATCGGCAGTTGAGCGCAACAGCGCGGTGAGTTCGTCGAAGCAGGGGCACGCCGGGTTGGCGCGGTAATGCACCTGGCGGCCGATTTCTTCACGCAACAGCAGTCCGAGATTGGCCAGCGCGCGCAGGTCCCGATGCAGCGAACCGGGTGACGCGCCGGTGATGCGCGCAAGTTCGCGCACGTGCAGTGCCGCGTCAGGTTGCAGGAACAGCGCCCGCAGTAGCGCACAGCGGGTGTTGCCCAGTAGGAAGTTGGTAATGGATACGCTAGTGATCGACATCGTTGTTCTCGAAATTGCTACAATTGTAGCAAAAACGAGAACAGATGGAATTAAATATAACTAGTTGTTTTTATTTAATAATTTATGAAATTGTGCTCATCGCCAGCGACGTAAGTCGAGAATGAACGGCTATTTCTGCCTTCATGCCTCACTCCGGCTTGTACCCCGTCGCCTGCACAATCCCTGCAAAGCGCTTCAGCTCGCTCGCAAAAAAAGCGGCAAACTCCTGGGGCGTATCACCCACCGGCCGCAGTTTGCGGGTGGCGAGGCCCTTTTGCACGGCGGCGGATTGCAGTGCGCGCGCAATTTCGGACTGCACCTTGGCGGTGATTTTCGCCGGTACTTTGGCCGGACCGAACACGCCATACCAGCTCATGTTGTCGAGCGTCATTTCCGGCACGCCGGCCTCCGCAATCGTCGGCACGTTCGGCATGTAGGGTGCGCGACTGGGGCCGGTGAAGGCCAGCGGGCGCAGGCGCCCGGCTTCAATCTGCGGCAGGCCGAGCGAGGTGGTGACGAACATCACCTGAATCTCCCCACCGACCACCGCTGCGATTGCCGGGCCTGCGCCTTTATAGGGCACATGCACCATGCGCGTACCGGTGCGCTTGTTGAACAACTCACCCGCGAGATGCAGCGTATTGCCGAGGCCCGCCGAACCGAAGGCGAGTTTTGACGAAGGATTTTTGCCGAGTGCGATCAATTCTTTCACGGTATGCACCGGCACCTTGGGATGCACCACCAGGAAATAACCGCCGCCTGCAGCGACATTGGTCACCGGTGTGAAATCGCGGCGCACATCAAAGGGCAGCTTCTTGCGCACGTAAGGATTGGTCGCGAACGAGGCCGAAGTCAGCAGGAAGGTGTGGCCGTCGGGCGCAGCTTCCTTGACCAGCGACGCGGCGATGATGCCGTTGGCACCGGGGCGGTTATCGACAATGAACTGCTGTCCCACCTGTGCCGAGACCTGGCCGAATGCGAGACGCGCCACGGTATCCGGCGCGCCGGCGCCGAAGCCGATGATCACGCGCACGGGCCGGGTGGGGTAATCCTGGGCAACAACGGGTGTGGTCAGCGCGAGTGCGGCGAGACTGAGCGTGAGCAAGCGGTTAAACATACGTTCCTCCGGTTTATTAGTTGATCTGCATCAACGATGCCGGGTATGTGGGGCCCAGTTGACGCGGTGCGCTGCAGACGGGGTACGACTTGTGATATTAACAAACTCTGCTACGGGTTCTCAGCAACGGGATTTTTTGCGACGGGTCCATCCGCATGGGTTGCGCCTCCGGACTCGATACCCTGGCTGGAGTGGATTATGCTGTGCCCAGTAATGCTTTCTGTGGGTTAACCGCGAAAGGAATAACCATGGCCACCAAGCCGAAAATGGCGGAGTCTTTCAGCAAGAGTGTGGATCATATGGCTGACCGGGCATTTTCAGCCTTGGATATGGATCCGGGGATTGCCAATGCCATCAAGGCCTGCGAGGCGATCATCGAAGTCAATTTTGCGGTCAAGATCAAAGGTAAAACCGAAGTCTTTACCGGGTGGCGCGCCACGCACAGCACCCACCGCCTGCCGGCCAAGGGCGGGCTGCGCTTTGCGCCCATCGTCAATCAGGATGAAGTTGAGGCGCTGGCGGCATTGATGACCTACAAATGCGCGATCGTTGATGTCCCATTTGGCGGCTCGAAAGGCGGGCTGCTGATCGACACATCAAAATACGATCGCGATGAAATGCAATTGATCACCCGGCGCTTTGCACGGGAACTGATCCGCCGGGGTTTCATCAGCCCGTCAGCCAATGTGCCGGCACCCGACATGGGCACCGGTGAGCGCGAGATGGCCTGGATTGCGGACACCTACAAGCAGCTGCATCCCGATAACCTGAACTATGCCGCCTGTGTCACCGGCAAACCGGTGCAGCACGGCGGCATTGCCGGACGCACCGAGGCTACCGGGCGCGGTGCGGTGTATGTGATGCGTGAATTTTTCCGGCATGCCGATGATGTCCAGGCCGCGGGGCTGACCGGCGGCCTGGGCGGCAAACGCATCGTGTTGCAGGGTCTCGGCAACGTGGGCTACTACGCCGGCAAACTGCTGCATGAAGAAGACGACGCCAAAATCATCGTCATCATCGAAAAGGATGGCGCACTGATCAATCCGGATGGTCTGCCCGTGCAGCAGGTCAGGGAATATATCAACGCCCATAAAACGATCAGGGGATTCCCCGGTGCGGAGTTCACTGAGAACGGCAGGGCCATGCTCGAAATGGCCTGCGACATCCTGATTCCGGCGGCCATGGAAGCCCAGATCACCGACGACAATGCCGGGCGCATCAACACCAAACTGATTGTCGAGGCCGCCAACGGGCCGATTACATTTGATGCCGACGAGATCCTCAGAGAACGCGGCATCACCATACTGCCCGATGCCTTCGTCAATGCGGGCGGGGTGACGGTGTCCTATTTCGAATGGATCCGCAACCTCTCGCACATCCGCTTTGGCCGCATGGAGCGTCGCTACGACGAGATGCGCGGCCAGCACCTGATCTCGGCCATGGAAAATCTCACCGGGAAACAAGTGCCGGACTGGATGCACCGCGAAATCGTCAAAGGCGCGGGCGAACTCGATCTGGTGCGTTCAGGCCTCGACGACACCATGCGCCACGCCTACCAGGAATTGAGCGAAACCCTGCACGGCAATCCCAAGGTGAGTGATTTCCGCACGGCGGCCTATGTGGTGGCCATCAATAAAATCGCCCGTTCCTATTTTGATCTGGGAACTTATTAACCATCCAATCAACGAACGCATCTGCGTCGCGTAGCGCTGCGCAATGATTGCAGCACAATGATCGCAATACCATGAGTGCGGCAGAAAAAAGCGAAGTCCGTGACGGCATGTGCGTCGATTGGGACGCCCCGATCAAGATGGACGACGGACTCGTGCTGCGTGCCGACGTGTTCCGCCCGCCGGGTGACGGCCGGTATCCGGTCATACTCACCTACGGACCTTACGCCAAGGGCCTGGCCTTCCAGGAGGGCTACCCCAGCGCGTGGCAGCGCATGGTGGCCGGGCATCCCGATGTGGCCGCGGGCTCCAGCAATCTGTATCAGAGCTGGGAAGTCGTCGATCCGGAAAAGTGGGTACCGCAAGGTTATGCCTGTGTGCGGGTCGATTCGCGCGGCGCCGGCCGCTCGCCCGGCTTCATCGATCCCTTCTCGCCGCGCGAGACCCGCGATTTTTACAACTGCATCGAGTGGGCGGGGGTGCAGCCGTGGTCCAACGGCAAGGTGGGCTTGAACGGCATTTCCTATTACGGCATGAACCAGTGGCAGGTCGCCACACTGCAACCGCCGCACCTCGCCGCAATGTGCGTGTGGGAAGGTTCCGCCGACTGGTACCGTGATGCCACCCATCACGGCGGCATATTCAGCACCTTCTTCGCCAACTGGTACGACATGCAGGTGAAAACCGTGCAGTACGGATTGGGCACGCGCGGGCCGCGCTCGCGCGTCACCGGTGCGCTGGTGTGCGGGGACGACACGCTCTCCGACAGCGAGCTCGCCGGCAACCGCTGCAATTTCGGCAGCCACATCCTCGCTCATCCGTTCGACGACGAATACCATCGCGAGCGCTCGCCGATCTGGGAAAAAATAACCACGCCGCTGCTGACCACGGCGAACTGGGGCGGGCAGGGTCTGCATCCACGCGGTAATTTCGAGGGCTTTGGGCGCGCGGCCTCGCCCCACAAATGGCTGGAAGCGCATGGGCTCGAGCACTGGACGCATTTCTATACCGATTACGGGCGAAAACTGCAGCAGCGCTTTTTCGATTATTTTCTCAAGGGCGAGCAAAACGGCTGGGATGCGCAGCCCAAAGTGCAACTGCAGGTGCGGCATGTCGATCGATTCGTCGAGCGCCACGAGCAGGAGTGGCCGCTGGCGCGCACGCAGTGGACGCGCTTGCATCTGGCGCCGGCAGAGTCCAGCCTCTCACCCGCGGCGGTGACTGCCGCCGGCACGGTGACTTACGATGCGCTGGGCGATGGCGTCACGTTCATGGCGCCGCCGCTTAAGGAGCAGACCGAAATCACCGGGCCGCTGGCGGCGAGATTGTTTGTGTCGTCGTCCACTGCGGATGCCGATCTGTTCCTGGTGTTCCGCGTCTATGCGCCGGACGGCAGCGAAGTGGTGTTCATGGGCGCGATTGATCCGCATACGCCGATCGCGCAAGGCTGGCTGCGCGCCTCGCACCGCAAGCTCGATCCGCAGTTATCCACCGACTACCGCCCGTACCACACCCACGACGAAAAACAACCGCTCAAGCCCGGCGCGATCGTGCAACTCGATATCGAACTGTGGCCGACCTCCATCGTGGTGCCCGCGGGCCATCGCCTGGCACTCACCGTGCGCGGTCGCGATTACGAATGGCAGAAATCGACCGGCGCGCGGCTGTCCAATTTCAAAAACGAACTGCTCGGCTGCGGCCCGTTCCTGCATGACGATCCGCGCGACGGACCGCCTGCAGTGTTCGGCGGCCAGGTCACGCTGCACTGCGGCGGGGTGCATGCTGCGAGTATTCTGGTGCCCGTCATTCCTGCAAAAAGCGACTGAGCCCCGCATTTCGGTGCAGCAGGGCCGCCGCCGATGATGGTGTGGATTCATCGTTGCGCATGGCATTACACCTCGGCAACAGGCTGTTCGTAGAAGAAACACGGCGGCAGGAAAGCGGTTGCCACGTGGTCGATATCTACCGCGGATACGCTGCATTGATGGAAAATCTCACGCCAGCCTTGGATTGTTGCGACGATATCGTCGATTTCCTTTTTGGCCGCCGCCGGCTTCAGTCCAAAACGCTCGCACTGCGACAGCAGGTTATAGATGCTGGCGGTGCGCCCGTATTGTCCGACCACCAGGGCCAGCGAACGCTTGTCGATGGCGACCATGGGTTTGGGTACGAGATCGTAGGCGGGTGACAGGCGCCAGCCGCGTCCGCTGCGAAGCGCAGCGTGGTTGCGCGGATGATCGTCGTCATTGGTCACGGCGGCATTGAACACCATGCGCCGGAACAGTTCGGCGCAGTCGCGATCCGGCTTCTCGGACCAGCGGCGCAACTGGTCAGCGAGCAGCGGGTACGACCATTTTGCCCGATCGGTTGTGTTGTCATCCGACCCGAGCATGGTCAATCCGCTGACCAGACCGAAACGCAGATAGCCGCCGCCGTTCTCATCCGTGTGCTGGCGGTCGAAGCGCTGCAGCATCAACACATCGGCGCTGCCGATGGTTTCCAGACGCGCAGTGCAGGTGTGCAGGCCGCATTTGCGAGCGAGTTCCAGCGTGGCGTATTCGACGCGCTGCTGGTTGTAGCGATCATCTTTCGACGGGAATTTGGCGAGCCATAATGTATTGTTGTCTTCTATAGTGGCTTTAGGCCGCGCGCCGCCCATGGAGGTGCCGGGGTCGAGTTGTTCGAGCAGTTGCTGTGGCACGCGCTTGCCGTCTTCGATGGCGGCGGCGGCGGCGATCAATTCGGCGAGCTGGTGCGTGCGGTTGTAACTGCGCTTGGGCGCGGGCGGTTCCACTTTCAGACCGAAGCTCAGGTTGCCGGCGCCATCCTGAGGGCCGTTCAGCAGATAGTCGATTTCGGCCAGGTCTGCGGGTGCGCGATCGAGTTTGTGTTCAATAACGCGCCGCCCCCAGGCATCGGGGCTGGCATCGCGCACGGCGCCGGGGATGCCTTTCAGCTTGGTGAATTCGTATACGGTGTTACCGAGCGGCAGCTCGAACGGGTCGAGCGCCACAGCATCCGCGCGCGCGAGGAAGCGGTCGCCGTAACGAAACCGGCCGACGTGGGTACCGTCGCGCAGTTGTTCGACCCTGAGCAGGGCAGCAGGTACGGTTTCCAGCGTGCCGGCTAACTGGATGTAGATGTAGGCTTCGCGCTCAGAAGTCATATTTGTTTTTGGTGGCAGGTGGTTTGCGCACGCGCTTGGGCAGGCGCGCGGTTTCCAGCGTCTTGCCGTGGCTGTCGGCGTCGGGGTCTGCCACGCCATCCAGCGTGTGCTCCAGGCCCAGTGCCCACAAGGCCATGATGTAGGCGCTGAACGACACCCCGGGCTTGCCCAATTCCAAGGCGCCCAGCGTGTTGCGGTCGATGCCTGCTTTTGTGGCCAGCTCAATGATGGAAAGCTTGCGGCGAGTTCTGGCCAGCCGGATGCGGCGGCCCAGCTCTTTAACGTATTGCGTAACGCTTTCTGGAAGAATAGTGAAATCGCCCATTTTATTAGGCCTTAATTAAGTTAACGCCTAAAATATTAGGTGTTTTATTTAACGGAGTCAATTATTTCGCCTAATTTATTAGGCTTTAAGCAGTTTAACGCCTATTAAACCAGGCAATTATGGAAAATTCCCGCTATTATTTATATAACTAATTGATTACAAACATATGTTTATGTATCACCGATGGCAATTTTGAAACAAAAAAGGGGCTGATTTTGTTTCAAAAAAAGTCCGGAATCAACTGCGAATCAAAGGGGCAAGGGTCGGTACTCGCTCGCATGCCACAAGTATTCTGGTTCCCATCAGCCCCGCGCGTACGGGCTGATTTACACTCGACCTCAGTACCGCAATTCGCAATTCGTAATCTGCAAGGAGACTGCCCATGCCCAACATCACCATGCTGGACATTGAAGCGCTGAAAAAAACCAAGCTGAAGCCGTACATCGAGAAGTGCCTCGCCAACCGCGCGCCCGATCCGGCGTTTCACGCGATGATGGGCCACAACGTTGACCTGTGCGAAGCCATGTTCGTGGCCTGGGATACGGTATTCAACACCGGGCGCATCGATCACAAACTGAAGGAAGTCATTCGCGTGCAGCTTTCGCGCATGGCGACCTGCAGTTATTGAGGCAACGTCCGGTCCGCTTCGGCGAAGCGGCAGGGTCTGACGGAAGCGCAAATTGACGACGGCATCGCGAACTACCGTGCGAGCAGCCGGTGGAGTGACGCCGAGAAACTCGCGCTGCGCTACAGTGAAGTGATGGCCACCGAACCGGGGTCTATCGACGCGGCGTTCTACGATCAGTTGCGCCTGCATTATTCCGAAGCCGAAATCGTCGAGCTCGGCGCCTTTATCGGTTTCAACATCGGCTATCACACGTTTTTCGGCTCGCTCAAGTTTTATCCGATGTTCTCACCCGACGGCCGGCTGGTCGATCAGCAGGAGTCGGAACGCATTTACGGCGATGCACCGGTATCGCTGGCTGCAGCCGGCGGAGGCGCAGCATGAGCACGAACACCCTGATTGCTCCGGTGGCCTCGGCAAAAATCACCGACCCCGAACTCAACGCACTGATAGTCCGCTGCCAGGCGCTGGGCGTGCCCGACGCCCAATTCGCCGGCATCCTCGCGCACGTGCCGGCCTACGCCAAGGCGCTGCTGCGGGCGATGGTCATGTCGCATGCCGAAGGTGGTGTGGATCACCGTCTGAAAGAAATCATCCGCCTGCAACTGACGCGCCGCTCGGGCGACCCGTATTTCGGCAAACTGCGCTCGACGGTGGCGATGCAGGCAGGCCTGGATGAAGCGACCATCACCGCGGGTTGCGACGATTACGAACGCAGCAAGGTCTTTACCGAAAAAGAAAAGTGGGCGCTGCGCTACGCCGACCAGATGTACATGAATGCCGCGAGTGTCGATGCCGAGTTCTATGCCGGCATGAAACAGCATTACACCGAGGCGCAAATCATGGAGCTGGGCGCGTTTATTGCGCTGCACTACGGCATGCAGGTGTTCATGCGCACGCTACAGCAGCGATAAGTGTTCAGTCGTAGTCCGCGCCGGCCCTCATCCGGGTGTGATGTGTCGAAGAATTCAGGATTTTTCGACGTATCCGGAAAACATGTCGACGAGGCGGACAGATTTTCCTGAAAACATAAAAAGATTAATAAAAACAACTGGTTATTTTATTTTTGCTGGTTTGTGAGTAATGCTGGCTTGCCAGCCGTCCCGGATGACCCGCGGCGGACACTTATAAGAGTGCTTTGCGGGTGGTAGCCACCAATATGCCGCCATTACGACAGGGGTTCGATGCAGGATCATGGTAGTTAGTCAGACGTTACTTTTCGCATGTACACCGATGATGTACTGGAATTTATAATGTACATTTTAAAATAAAACGTTTATTATCAATTAGTTATTCTCATATCGGTCATATAGTACATTTTAAAATTAGTACACTATTGGTGTACATACATAAATAGTGTACGATGTGGCTATGGAAAACACGAACCCCAATAACCTCCTAACCGAAGCCGGCATCATGCAAGCCGGATTGCAAACCCTGCGCGAGCACGGGCTGGATGCGCAAATCGAGCCTGTGCCTGCCGAACAAATCCGCGGCGACGCGCTGGTGCGTATCGGCTTCGGGGGGCAGGTCGGCAAAACTTTTATCGCCGAGTGCAAGCGCTGGGTCACGCCCAAGACATTGGGCGCGGTCGCTGCGCGCCTGCGTGAACTGGGGCCTACCGCCTTGCTGATAACCGATTACGCAACGCCAACCGTCGCCGATCAATTAGTGGTCATGGATATCGCATTTGCCGATGCCGCTGGCAACGCGTATTTGCGAGGGCCAAATTTTCTGATCCGTACCGCCGGACGTAAGCCGCGTCACGATCTCAAGGCGCCGCGCGCCGGCCGCGCCTGGCAACCGACCGGACTCAAGGTGATTTTTGCGCTGTTGTGCAACCCGGACTGGATCAACCTGGGCTATCGGGATCTGGCCGTACGCGCTGGCGTGGCCAACGGCACGGTGGGTTGGGTCATGCGCGAACTGGCCGAGCAGGGATTTGTGATCAAAGGGCGCCGTCGCAAGTTGGGGCGCCGTTTGACACAACGACGCGGCCTACTCGACCGCTGGGTGGAGTATTACGCCGGTACGTTGCGGCAGACCACGCTGCTGGGGCGCTACGCGACCGATGACATCGGCTGGTGGAAAACACTGGACACCACGAAATACAACGTCCTGCTGGGCGGCGAGACGGCGGGCGCGATCCTCACTGAATATATCAAGCCCGGCATCGTGACTTTGTATGGCGCGGAGATACCACGGCAACTGATGGGTGATCAGCGCCTGCGCCTGGCGCGCGATGGAAATGTCGAAATCCGTCGGCGTTTCTGGACCTTTGACTACGAATGGAATCACCAGAATGTGACGCCACCGGCGCTGGTTTATGCCGACCTGCTGGCTACCGGCGACGACCGCTGTCGGGAGACCGCGCAGAAAGTCTACGATGCCCACCTTGCTGGATTTGTCGCAGCAGGGTGATCCCTTGCTGGGTGCGCTGATCGGTCGCTTCAACGCGATCGTCGGTGATGCGCCGTATCTGCTCGCGGGTGCGACTGCGCGCGATCTGTTACTGCAGGTGGCGCACGGGATAGACACCCGGCGCGCTACGACGGACGTTGATCTCGCGTTTCTCGTGGGCACCTGGGAAGAGTATCTGGCGTTGCGAGAAAAACTGCTGGTATCCGGCGACTTCACCGAAGTTCCGCAGGGCGGACTGCACAAGCTGCGTTTCCGTCACACGCTGGAGGTCGACATCATGCCGTTTGGCGCAGTTGAGCGCGCGGACCGGTCGATCGCATGGCCGCCGGACGGTGATTTCGTCATGTCGATGTTTGGTTACACCGAAGCGCAGCGCGCCAGCATCACAGTGGTGCTGCCGCCGGCCGTGCACGTGCAGGTCATATCATTGCCGGCGTTGGCGATACTCAAGTTTGTGGCCTGGCAGGAGCGACGCTTAAGCCAGCCGCGCAAGGACGCACACGATCTGGCGCTGATCATCCGCAATTATCTGGATGCCGGTAATCATGGCCGTCTGCATGACGAAATCCCCGGCGCAGGCGGCTCGCCATACGATTATGAAATCGGCGGCGCTCAACTCCTGGGCAAAGACATGGCACGGCTGCTTGATGCAAAAGGCCATGAAAGACTGGCGCGCCTGATTGCCGATGAAACGGATGAGCAAGGGAAACTCCGGCTTGCCGGTGACATGATGCGCGACAACCCGGAGCGTGCGCTCGAACTGCTCGCTGCAGTGGAAGATGGATTCATCGACGGTGACGATCTGACATAAAGTAAATGAAACAATTGCTTATATAACTTTGGCTGGAATGTCACGTCGGCATCGCGCGCGAGATGCGATACGGGACTGATCATGCAGTGCCGCATCGATGTGCGAAAAATTAAACGGATCAACTTCAGCCGTTTATCCCCAAGAAGTTTGCGCCCGAAAGCAGCGCGGGCTGATAATGCGATTCTTGATGTGTCAGTAATGCCATTCCTGCAATTGCAACAGCCAAGCAGCACCATTCCGTAACGCTACCAAAAGCCGGGAAGGGGGAGAGATTGGGTATTGAATTCTGGTTGATCCAGG
>JAQBGW010000077.1:0-13082 GCA_032128415.1 Betaproteobacteria bacterium
CCATGCGGTAGAACACCAGCAGGTCTGGATGTTCGGACTTGATCCGCAGGTATTGCTGGATCATCGGTGTGTGGTTGGCGAACGGCGTTTCCAGTTTCATGGCGTCGTATTTTACGAGATGCGGGCAGCGTTCCTGGCGTATCGGCAGGAGAATTAAATTATTTCAGCAGAAACAATGGATTGCATGTTGGTATGATCCGCGGATGACCTGCCGATTTTCTGCAGTGATCGCGCGGCGCCTGCTGGCATGCGCCTTCGCCCTACTCAGTGCTGGCTGCACGCCGCATCAGATGCTGTTGAATGCCCTGATCCCCGACGGGACGGCGTCCATGCTGCTATCTCATCTGCAGAACGTCGAAGACACCAATCGCCAGCGCATCATCGAACTGGAACAGCAAGGTGACTGGGCAGGCCTGGCAAAATTCGCCGAGGCCAATATCGCCAAGGATCCGTTCAGTATGGAGTGGCAGATGATCGGCGGCTATGCGCAATTGCAACTGCGTGATTATCCGCGGGCGATCACTTATTTCAGGGAAATGGTAAGGCTCTCGCCGGACGAGGCTTCCGGTTACCACTTCCTTGCCGGGGCGCAGCGCGCAGCGGGTCAGCCGCAACGTGCGGTGACAACGCTGGAGCGTGCGTTGCTGGTGGTGCGCGATTCGCCGCTGACTCACCAGCTGTTGGGCGATGCTTATGCCGACCTGGCGCAGCATCGTGCGGCGGCGGAAGCCTATCGTCGCGCGCTGGCAATTGATTCCCGATTGGCCGATGCGTGGTTTGGCCTGGGGCGGGCATCGTTGCGGCTGGGTCGCGCTGACGATATGCAGGAGGCGTTGCGTGCGCTGGAGCAGATGCAATCGCCGCGCGCTGCGGAGTTGCGTGCGTTGTATGAGGCGAAGCGTTAGCGCATCTGACAAAATGATGCGAAGCCGCCGTTCATGGTTCGACAGGCTCACCACGAACGGATCATCAAAATGACTACGAATGGCCCTCAAAATGACCGTTCGCCCTGAGCTTGTCGAAGGGTGAATAGTTATTTTGTCGGGGCTCTTCAATCGTTATCGCGGCGGAATCACCGGCAGCAGTGCCGCAGACGGCTGTGCCGGGCCGCAATGCAGCGTAACCTTGCCGCCGAATACGGCCGGCGGCCGGTCGGTTTCATCGTCGTGCTCGAAGGGCCCGCAGCCGCGCATCGGATTTTTCATATTGGACAAGGTGGTGGCTGCGCCCTCCCACACGTAATCCTTGCCGCGGATGGTCAGGGCCAGGCGATAGCCTTTGGGTACGACAATGCAGGTTGGCCAGATCTCGATGTCCAGCGCATACACGGTGCCCGGCGTCAGCGGTTGTTTTTCGTCGTGGGTATGCCACGGTCGGCAGGGCAGTGAGCGTGCCGGATCGAGCTTGCGGTGCGAGGCGCGCAGCCAGCCCTGACCAACAGGTGTATGCGGATCGAGCGCGCCCTGGAATACCACTTCGCGGCCGGCGGCATCGAATACGCGCAGCACCACGAACAGGTCGGCATCCACGGTTGACGATGAAACGAACAACCGCAGCGCCGAAGGGCCGGTAAATTCGGTGTCCTCGGTCAGCGGTGGCGTGCTGAAGGTTACGCCGTCGCCCATGGCGTCGTATGTCACGCTTTGCGCCGTCGCCGTTGGCGTGGGCGATAACAGCATGCCGTGCGGATCCAGATGCATTTGCGTCCAGTTCGTGCGTGCCAGCGGCCATTCATGTTCGTGGCGTTCGACGAAGCGCTCGCGGCCGTTGCTGTCGGGCACATGGCGCACCTGCAGCAGCACCTTCGGTTGTTTGTCCCAGCCGGTCATTTCGCCTTTGAGAAAATGGCCGAAGAATTTTTTCTGCAGGTTGACGCCGTAATCGGTATAAAACGGCGCCCAGTGCGAACCGCCATGCGCTTCCAGCCATTTCTGTGATGAGGCGGCGCGCGTAAAGCCTTCGAAATTGCCGCGGGTATGCAGACCCTGGCCGCCCCAGTTGGCTGCCGTCAGCACCGGCACGGTGATTTTGTCGAGATCGGCCGTGCGCTCGCGGTAATACGGATCCTGCATCTCGCGCGACAGCAGTTCGCGCCACATGTCTTCGCGGTTGGCGGCGAGTTCGGCTTCGCTCAAAGTTTCCGGGCCGCAGGCCAGTTCACCGGTAATGCGGCTTTTTGCGCCGCGCTCACCGACGCCGTGCTGCACTGTTTTCACCTGCATTTCCTGCCAGTTTTTGCGGAACACGCAGATGATGCCGCCGTGGCGGTTGCCGTCGCGGTAGGCATCGGACCAGCCTTCCCACACACAGATTGCCGCGAGATGCGGCGGCTGCGCGGCAGCGGCACGCCATTGGTTGGAAGCGTAGTAGGAAATGCCGTTCATGCCGACCTTGCCGCTGCACCACGGTTGCGCCGCAGCCCATTCGATGCAGTGGTAAATATCCTGCGTCTCGCGGGTATTGTTGTGGCACAGCGAACCCGGCGAGCGGCCGGCGCCGCGCGAATCGACGCGTATCACTGCGTATCCATCGGGCGTCCATTTTTCCGGATCGACAACTTCCCAGTTCGCGTAGCGGTTGCTGCTGCCGGCCACCGCATCCGGGTTGTCGCGGCACATGATGTCCCACGCCGTCTTGTAGCCGTCCTGGAAAGCGAGCCCTTTGCCGTACGGCCCGTAGGAGAGGAGGGCAGGATAACGGCCTTCGGTCAGCGGCAGGAATACGTCGGCGCGCAGCACCAGGCCATCGTCCATGGTGACGGGCACATCCCAGGCGATACGCATGCCGTCGCGCGTTTCAGTTTTCAGATTCTGCATCTAGGTGCGTACTCTCAGGATGCGATTATTGATTTTTAAAAATACGTGACACCGTTCGGGCTGAGCTTGTCGAAGCCCTGCTGCCCTTCGACAGGCTCAGGGAGAACGGGAGTAGTTTGTCAGCAATTTTGAAAAATTCAATAACGACTCAGGCTTTGAGCGCCGGTGTCAGGTGCGGTGCCAGGGTCTGCAGCAGTTGTGCGAACACCTTGGGCGTGCCGGCGACTACATTGCCGCTGTCGAGATAACCGTCATTGCCCTGCAGATCGCTGATCATGCCGCCGGCTTCAGTGATCAGCAGCGCGCCGGCCGCGATATCCCATTTGCTCAGTCCCAGTTCCCAGAAGGCATCGACCCGGCCGCTGGCGACGTAGGCGAGATCCAGCGCTGCCGAACCCGGCCGGCGGATGCCTGCCGTGTGTTTGACGACCTCGCGCATCATGTTGAGATAGGCTTCCAGATGTTCGAGCTGGCGGTACGGAAAACCGGTGGCGATCAGTGAAGGTTGCAGGTGGATGCGTTTGCTGACGCGGATGCGCGTGTCGTTGAGAAAAGCGCCGCCGCCCCGGGTGGCCGTGAATAGATCGTTGCGTGTGGGGTCGTAGATCACGGCCTGGGTGATGATGCCCTTGTGCGCTAATGCGATCGACACGCAGTACTGCGGAAAGCCGTGGAGAAAATTGGTAGTGCCGTCGAGCGGATCGATGATCCACTGGTAGTCGGAGCTGCCGGAAGCGCCGGACTCCTCTGCTAAAATCGCATGCTTCGGATAGGATTCGTGCAGCGTGCGGATGATGACCTGTTCCGCTTCGCGATCGACTTCCGATACGAAATCATTCACGGCTTTTTCTTTGACCGCAATTACGTCGAGATTCCGGCCTGCGCGGTTGATGATGCCGCCGGCACGGCGCGCGGCTTTGACCGCGATGTTGAGCATGGGATGCATTTTTTAAGGCCGTGAAGGGTGAATGGTAAATGGTGAATGGTGAACGGGTGAAACGTAAAATCGCTGCTGCGCATTGTAAGTGATATGAGTGACGCGCTCAAAAACATCCGCGTTGTGCTGTGCGCAACCGCGCATCCCGGCAACATCGGCGCCGCGGCGCGCGCGATGCGCACCATGGGCATCACCGATCTCGCGCTGGTGAATCCGCAGCGTTATCCCGATCCACGGGCGCTGTGGCTGGCTGCGGGCGCCACGGACGTACTGGAGGCGGCGCAGATCTGCAGCAGTCTGGCCGAGGCATTGTCGGGCGTCACGTTCGCGGTAGCCTGCTCGGCGCGACCGCGCGAGCGTGCGGTACCCATGGTCGATGCGCGAGAGGCGGCACGGCAGGTGGTGGCTGTTGCTGCAACACAAAAGGTCGCACTGGTGTTCGGCAACGAAACGTACGGCTTGAGCAATGACGAAGTCGGGCACTGCGCTCTGCTGGCGAGCATCCCCGCCGCAGCAGAATATTCTTCACTCAACCTCGCTGCTGCAGTGCAGGTGTGCTGTTATGAGTTGCGCATGGCAGCGGGCGGTGCGTTGCCGCCCGAGCCGCCGCGCGCCCTTGCCGCTGGTGCTGACGTCGAGGCGTTTTATGCCGCGCTGGAAAGCGATCTGATCAACACCGGCTTCCTCAATACCGATTACCCGAAAAAACTGATGCCGCGGTTGCGGCGACTGTTCGGGCGGACCCGTTTGGAGGTCGAAGAAGTCAACATTCTGCGCGGTATTCTGAGTGCCTTGACGCGCCGCGATAAAAACAATAAATCGAAATAACCATTTGTTTTATATGATGTTTTAAGTTCATCCTATAGTTGATCAAATCAGTTGGTTATTGTATGCTGGCGACCCCTGAAATCGTCATCCGCCAATGCACTGTTAGAGGCTCCGATGTTCAGTCACATCAAAGAAGAAATCGCAGTGGTCTTCGATCGCGATCCGGCCGCCCGCAGCACGTGGGAGGTGGTGACCTGCTATCCGGGTTTTCATGCGCTGCTGGCGCATCGCCTGGCGCACGGTCTGTGGAACCGCGGTTTCAAATGGCTGGCGCGCTGGATATCACACTGGGGGCGCTGGCTGACTGGTATCGAGATTCATCCGGGCGTGCGCATCGGCCGGCGATTTTTCATCGACCACGGCATGGGCGTGGTGATCGGCGAAACTGCGGAGATCGGCGACGACTGCACGCTGTATCACGGTGTCACGCTGGGCGGCACCACCTGGAACAAGGGTAAACGCCATCCGACGTTGAAGAATGGCGTGGTCATCGGCGCCGGTGCGAAAGTCCTGGGCCCGATCACCATCGGCGAGAACGCAAAAATCGGCTCGAATGCGGTGGTGGTGAAGGATGTGCCCGACAACGCCACGGCGATCGGTATCCCGGCGCGCATCGTTGAAACGCATGAGGCCGGCGGGCAATTTGCGGCGTACGGCATCGCGCGCGATGCGAATGATCCGGTGGCGCGGGCGATGCATGCATTGATCGATCACAGCGTAGATACCGACAAACGGATCGACCAGATGCTCGCAGAACTCCAGCGCCTGGGTCTGCAGATCGAAGGTATCGAGACCGGGGAGTTCGATGCCAACCGCCTGAACAAGGAGGTTGATTGAGCTGGCAGCTCGAATGCGCTATACTTGACTAGATTAGTATGGATTAGACCAGATTAGATTAAAGCGGCTGGAAACGCGGGAATACCCGACGGATATTATTATTTAAGTTGTTGTTTTTATTTATTATTTGAGGTGATTTATGAGGCTGACGACAAAAGGGCGGTTTGCTGTAACGGCGATGGTCGATATCGGCATGCGTCATGGCACGGGCCCGGTCACGCTGGCTGAAATCAGCGGGCGGCAGAAAATTTCTCTGTCCTATCTGGAGCAGCTGTTCGGCAAACTGCGCCGGCGCAACATCGTCGATTCGGTACGCGGACCCGGTGGCGGTTATTGCATTGCCCGCGACATGGCGCAGTTGACCGTGGCCGACATCATTGTCGCGGTGGATGAGCCTATCGATGCGACGCAGTGCGCCGGCAAGGAAAACTGCAAAGACGAAGAAAAGTGCCTGACCCATGATTTGTGGGCGAACCTGAACACGCGTATTTTCGACTATCTTGAATCGGTCACGCTGCGGCAACTGGTGGATAACCAGCGCGCCAAGGATGCCGGCATTGCCCCGGTGCATGACATGCGCCAGATTGCGCGCAAACCGGCTGCAGCCACGGTCTGAACGCGATTCCAGCGATGAAGCACGTTTATTTTGACCACAACGCAACGACACCCGTTGATGAACGGGTGCTTGCGGCCATGTTGCCTTATTTAAAGGAGCAGCACGGTAACGCGTCGAGCCGGCACGAATTCGGCACGCGGGCGCGGCAGGCCATCGATGGTGCGCGGGAACAGGTCGCCGCGCTGGTCGGCGTGCAGCCGGTGCAGGTGGTGTTTACCAGCGGTGGTACCGAGGCCAACAACCTGTTCATCAAAGGCGCGGCCGGATATCAGAAACCGGCGCAGATTGCCGTCAGTGCCATTGAACATCCGTGTGTGGCGAGACCGGCGCAGGAACTGTCGCGTCAGGGCTGGACGGTACGCAAGCTGGCGGTGACCCGTCACGGCACAGTTGATCTGGCCGATGTCGATGCAGCGCTACCTGTGCCGACCGGTATCGTATCGGTGATGCTGGCCAACAACGAGGCCGGCGTCATCCAGGATGTCGCGGCTGTCGGTGAGCGCGCCCGCCGGGTGAAAGCGGTCATGCATACCGATGCGGTGCAGGCGCTGGGGAAAATACCGGTCGACTTTAATGCGCTCAACGTGCAGGCGATGACGCTGTCGGCGCACAAAATCTACGGCCCCAAAGGCGCTGGTGCACTGGTGATCGACAAGCGTTTGGAGTTGCGGCCGCTGCTCTCGGGCGGCAGTCATGAGCACGGATTGCGCGGCGGCACTGAAAATGTGGCGGCGATCGTCGGCTTTGGCGCGGCGTGCGAACTGGCGGGCGGGCGTATGCGCGATCTGAACAAGCAACTGGCCGTTCTGCGGGAGCAGTTGGAGCGCGGTCTGGCCGAAAGAGGCGCAGAGCTGTTCGGCGCGGGTGCTGCGCGGGTGGCGAACACCAGCTACTTCGCGTTGCGCGGCATTGACGGCGAAACCCTGGTCATCGAACTCGACAAGGCCGGTTACGCAGTGGCGGCAGGGGCGGCGTGTTCCAGCGCCAGTTCCGAACCCTCGGCGACACTGCTGGCGATGGGCGTGGCGCCGGAGATTGCCCGCGGCGCGGTGCGTTTTTCGCTGGGCGCGGCGAACACGGTGGAACAGGTGGACCGGTTTTTAACGGCGCTGGCGGTGGTCGCGCAGCGTTTGCGGCGGCTGACTGCCGTTGCAGTGTGATGGATTCAGAAATGATTCAGGAGTGATGACATGGCAATACAACTGACGGCAAATGCGGCACAGCAGATCAAAACGCAACTGGCGAAACGCGGCAAGGGCGTGGGTTTGCGCGTCGGCGTAAAGAAAGTCGGCTGTTCGGGCTGGGCTTATACCTACGACTACGCCGATGCGGTGCAGGGCGATGATCAGGTATTCGAGGTGCACGACACCAAACTCGTGGTCGACGGCAAGAGCCTGGAATTTCTCGAAGGTTCGACGCTGGATTATGTGAAAGAGGGCTTGAAGCAATCCTTCAAGTTCGACAATCCCAACGTCGATGCGGCGTGCGGCTGCGGCGAGAGCTTCAGCGTTAAAGAGGACAACAAGTAAATGGTGATTTAGTGATTAGGTGATTTGGCGCCCGTACCGCAACCATTCCCCAATTACTTAATCACCCAATCACCAAATTACCGTTTTATAAGTTACGGAAAATGAAATGAGCACTGTTTTAGAAAATCTAGTCAGTCAGCCCTACAAGCATGGTTTTGTCACGGATATCGAATCCGAGACGGCGCCCAAGGGCCTGAGCGAAGACACCATCCGCATGATTTCGGCGAAAAAGAGTGAGCCGGAATGGCTGCTGGAATTCCGGCTGAAAGCCTACCGCCACTGGCTGACCATGACCGAGCCGCAGTGGCCGAATGTGCATTACCCGAAGATCGATTTCCAGGCGATCAGTTATTTCGCCGCACCCAAGCCCAAGCTTAAAAAGAGCATGGATGAGGTCGATCCGGAACTGCTGAGAACCTTCGAGAAGCTGGGTGTGCCCATGCATGAGCGCGCGGCACTGGCCGGCGTCGCGGTCGATGTCATTTTTGATTCGGTTTCGGTGACCACCACCTACAAGGCAAAACTCGCTGAAGTCGGCATTATTTTCGGCTCGATTTCCGATGCCGTGCGCGACCACCCGGAACTGGTGCGCAAATACATGGGTTCAGTGGTACCCACTGCAGATAATTTTTATGCGGCACTGAATTCAGCAGTGTTCACCGACGGATCGTTCTGCTTCATCCCCAAGGGCGTCAAATGCCCGATGGATCTGTCGACCTATTTCCGCATTAACACCGAGGGTTCAGGCCAGTTCGAACGCACGCTGATCATCGCCGAGGAAGGCGCGACGGTGTCCTACCTCGAAGGCTGCACGGCGCCCAAGTTCGACACCAACCAGTTGCACGCTGCGGTGGTGGAATTGGTGGCGCTGGACGACGCTGACATCAAGTATTCAACGGTGCAGAACTGGTACGCCGGCGACGAAAACGGCAAAGGCGGCATTTATAACTTCGTCACCAAGCGTGGCTTGTGCAAGGGTCGCAATTCAAAGATTTCGTGGACCCAGGTCGAGACCGGTTCGGCGATTACCTGGAAATATCCGTCGTGCGTGCTGCTCGGTGAAAACTCCATTGGTGAATTCTATTCGGTGGCGCTGACCAACCATCGCCAGCAGGCCGATACCGGCACCAAGATGATCCACATCGGCAAAAATACCCGCAGCACCATTATCAGCAAGGGTATTTCCGCAGGATATTCCAATAACAGTTATCGCGGACTGGTGAAAATCGGACCGCGTGCCGAGGGTGCGCGCAACTTTTCCCAATGCGACTCGATGCTGATCGGCGCGCAGTGCGGCGCCAATACATTTCCGTACATCCAGGTCAATAACCCGACGGCCAAGGTCGAGCACGAGGCAACCACCTCGAAAATCGGCGAAGACCAGCTGTTTTATTTCCAGAGCCGTGGCATTCCCACTGAAGAAGCGGTGTCGATGATTATCAATGGCTTCTGCAAGGATGTATTCCAGCAACTGCCGATGGAGTTCGCCGTTGAGGCGACCAAGCTCCTCGGCCTGAAACTTGAAGGTAGTGTCGGATGATTAACAAAAACGCAAAAACCCTGCTCGAAGTACGCAACCTCACCGCCACCGTGGCGGGCGTGGAGATTTTGAAGGGCATCAATCTCACGGTGCGCGCCGGTGAAGTGCACGCCATCATGGGCCCCAACGGTTCCGGCAAGAGTACCTTCGCCAAGGTGCTGGCGGGCCATCCGGCGTATACCGTGCAGGGCGGCGAAGTGCTGTATCAGGGCAAGGATCTGTTCGCACTGGCCTCCGATGAACGCGCCCGCGCCGGATTATTTCTGGGCTTCCAGTATCCGGTGGAAATTCCCGGTGTTACCAACAGCGCGTTCCTGCGCCTGGCCTGGAACACGGTGCAGGGCGGCCGCGGCAAGGATGAACTCGATCCGCTGGAGTTCGACGATCTGGTACGCGAAAAAATGAAAATGCTGGAAATGGATCCGGGCTTCCTCAGCCGCAGCATCAACGATGGTTTTTCCGGTGGCGAGAAAAAGCGCAACGAAATCCTGCAAATGGCGCTGCTCGAGCCGGTGCTGGCGCTGCTCGACGAGACTGATTCGGGACTGGACATCGATGCGCTGCGCGTGGTGGCGGGCGGCGTCAACAAACTGCTGACCCCCGACAATGCCTGCGTGCTGGTGACCCATTACCAGCGCCTGCTCAACTACATTACGCCGGATCACGTGCACGTGATGTCGGCGGGCCGCATTATCAAATCCGGCGACCGGGCGCTGGCGCTGCAACTCGAAGAGCGCGGCTACGACTGGCTGCTGGAGCCGAAAGAAGCAGGCAAAAAATCCGGAGTGCCGGCGTGACTGTGACGGCAACTCATCCCGCAGCTCATCCCTACGTGGCGTCGTTGCTGGCCGGCAACGCGGCGGTGCCGCCGAGCCCGGCGGCCTGGCTCAACATGCGCCGCGCGGCGGCGCTGGAGCGCGCCAATGCGCTGGCCGTGCCGACCACGCGCGATGAAGAATGGCGTTTCACCGATCTCACGCCACTGACCAAACTCCAGTTCCAGCCAGTCACCGTAGCCGCAACGGTGCCCATGGCGGATATCGCCGGTTTCGCCGTGACTGAAGCCGCCGTGCGGCTGACATTTGTGGATGGCGTGTATGCGCCGGCGCTGTCGCAGCGCAATGCGCTGCCGGCAGGCATCACCGTGGCATTGCTGGCGGATGCCTTGAAAACCCACGCTGCCCTGATCGAACCGCATCTTGCGCAACTGGCAAATGGTGACGGCGATCTGTTTACGGCACTGAACACCGCGTACCTGCAGCACGGTGTGTTCATTCATGCTGAAAAAAATGCGGCGCTCAAACAGCCGATCCATTTGCTGTTCGTGGCGACGCGCAAGGGCGCTGCCGCCTACCCGCGCTGCCTGATCGTGGCCGACGCCGGCAGCGAATGTTGTGTCATTGAAGACTATGTCGCGCTGGGCGAAGAAACCTACCTGACCAATGCCGTCACTGAAGTCGTGGTGGCGCCAAACGCGTCGGTGCGTCACATCAAGCTGCAGCGCGAGAACGGCGCCGCCTTTCATATCGGCGCCTGCGCGGTGACGCTGGCGAAGGATGCCCGTTATCTGTCGCATGCGGTGACCTTCGGTGCACGGCTGTCGCGCAACAACCTGACGGTTACCCAGCAGGGCGAGGGCGCGCACGCGCAGATCGACGGCATTGCGCTGATCGGTGGTCGCCAGCTCGCCGACACGCACACGCTGATGGATCACACCCGGCCCAATGGCACCTGCGAGCAGTCGCACAAGACCATCATCGGCGGCGCCGGGCATGCGGTGTTCAACGGCAAGGTGCTGGTGCGCAAGGGTGCGCAGTTGACCAACTCCTCGCAGCAAAGCCGCAATCTGCTGCTGTCGGACAAAGCGCATGTTGATACCAAACCGCAGCTGGAAATTTTTGCCGACGACGTGAAATGTGCGCACGGCGCGACCGTCGGCCAGCTCGACGCCGAAAATCTGTTTTATCTGAAAAGCCGCGGCCTGCCCGAGCTCCAGGCGCGCAACCTGCTGACTTATGCGTTTGGCGCCGAGATCATTGATCGCATTCCGGTGCCGTCGCTGGTCGCGCAACTGGAAAAAAGCGTGATGGCGCGCACCGAAGGCGGGATATGAGCGGGCGGGATAACCTGGTCAAGGCACCCACTACGGCTGCGTTTGAGGTGTCACAGCTACGTCGTGACTTTCCCATCCTCGACTTGAAAGTTAACGATAAGCCATTGATTTTTCTGGATAATGCAGCATCGAGCCAGATGCCCCGGCAGGTCATGGAACGCTGGGTGAAGTACCGCTCCGAGCAGCACGCCAACATCCATCGCGCGGTGCACTACCTGTCGGAAACGGCGACCGCGGAATACGAAGCCGCGCGGCGCAAGGTGCAGGCCTTCCTCAATGCCCGCGAAGACCGCGAAATCATCTTTACCAGCGGCACCACCGATGCGATCAACCTGGTAGCGCATGGCTACGGCCGCAAGTATTTCAAGGCGGGCGACGAAATCATACTGACCACGCTGGAGCATCACTCGAACATCGTGCCGTGGCAGATGGTCGCCGAAGAGCGGGGTGCGAAAATCCGCGTGGTACCGATCAACGACCGTGGTGAACTGCTGGTCGATGATTACCGCAAGCTGTTCAATGCGCACACGAAATTCGTAGCGATGCCCCACGTCTCTAACGCGCTGGGCACGATTACGCCGGTCAGGGAGATGGTTGCCATTGCCCACGAACATGGCGTGCCGGTACTGGTCGATGGTGCGCAGGCCGCGCCGCATCTGCAGGTTGATGTGCAGGATATCGACTGCGATTTTTACGCGTTTTCAGGCCACAAGGTCTGCGGTCCTACCGGCATCGGTGCGCTATACGGCAAAGCCGCGCTGCTGGAAAAGATGCAGCCGTTCAAGGGCGGCGGCGACATGATCCTGTCGGTGACGTTCGAGAAAACCACCTATGCGCCGATACCCGCCAAATTTGAGGCCGGCACACCGCCAATCGGCGAAGCGATTGCGCTGGGTGCGGCGATCGATTACCTCTCAGCCATCGGCATCGCCCGCATTGCGGCGCACGAAACCGATCTGCTGGATTACGCCACCGATCAGTTGAACCGCATGCCCGGCCTGCGGTTGATCGGCACCGCCGAAAAAAAGGCGGCGGTGCTGTCCTTTATGGTGGAAGGCGTGCATCCGCACGACGTCGGTTCGCTGCTCAATGACGACGGCGTGGCGATACGCACCGGGCACCATTGCGCACAACCGGTGATGCAGCGCTTCAAGGTGCCGGCGACCTGCCGTGCGTCATTTGCTTTTTACAACACCATGGCTGAAGTGGATGCGCTTGCAGCGTCCATTGCCAAGGTGCAGAAGCTTTTTTCCTGAGGCGGCACGCGATGACTGTCAGCCGCCAGCTTTATCAGGAGATGATCCTTGAGCACAACAAGAAGCCCCGCAACTGGGGCATGCTGGGTGACGCTACGCACAAGGCCGAGGGTCTCAACCCGCTGTGCGGCGACCATATCCACCTGTCGCTGCGGGTGAATGGCGACACTGTTGAGGCCATGGGGTTCGAAGGCGAAGCCTGCGCGATCTGCAAAGCCTCTACCTCCATGATGACCACGATCGTCAAAGGCAAGAGCCGTGCCGATGCGGAACAGATGGTGCAGGAATTCCGCGACATGACCACCGGCAAACTCGACCCGGCGGCGCCGCATCATCTCGGTCGCCTGACGGTGTTCGCGGGCGTGCGCGATCTGCCGATGCGCGTCAAATGCGCCATCCTGCCCTGGCATACGCTGCACGCGGCGTTTGCCGGTGCGGAATCTGCGTCCACTGAATAACGTATCACCTGCAATCGCATCCGCGACATTTGTGAGGATTTCGTAACCCCGTGTGACAAGTTGAGTTGCCGCTCTTGCTCCCTCACCCCCCGGCCCCTCTCCCGGAGGGCGAGGGGTGTAAAGCCCTTCTCCCGCCGGGAGAAGGGGTGGGA
>JAQBGW010000078.1:0-9546 GCA_032128415.1 Betaproteobacteria bacterium
AGATTGACCCGTGCACCCGGCTGCAGATGCTGCAGCGTGGTGATCGCCAGCGTATGCGCGACCAGGTTCACTTCAAATTCCGACCCATCGACCGCATTCACCGTCAGGCTGACCCCGTCAATCGCAATCGATCCTTTGCGCGCAATGTAGCGGGCGAGGTCGCGCGGTGCCGTCACGACCAGCCGCCGGTTGTCCCCCGCCGGTTCGAACCGCGATACCGTACCGGCACCATCCACATGACCGCTCATCAGGTGGCCGCCCAATCGGTCAGTCAGGCGCAGCGCTTTTTCCAGATTGACCGCAGCACCTTGCGCGAAACCGGCAACCACATCCAGCGTGGCCTGCGAGACCTCGGCTTCAAATGTGTTTTTATCGAATGCGACTACGGTCAGGCATGCACCGTTGACGGCTATGCTGTCGCCGGTCGCCACATCCGCCATACCGAAGCCGGCCGCGTCGATGCGCAAGCGCACACCGCCCGGCGCGGGTTTCACCGCCTCAATACGGCCCACTGCGGCAACCATGCCGGTAAACATTCACCCGACTCTCATTGATTAATTCTCATGGCTTGATTCTCGCCAGAATCCGCACATCGTCGCCGATCTGCCGGATGTCGGTAATTTTTATATTGCGCCGCCCCGCCAGATTGACCAGCGGTGGCAGGTGGAACATGCCCTGCGCGGTATCACCCAGAATGCACGGCGCAAAATAGATCAGCAATTCATCGACCAGCCCTTCATCCAGCAGCGAACCGTTCAGTTTGTGCCCGGCCTCGACATGCACTTCGTTGCAGCCGCGGCGCGCCAGTTCCTGCAGCAGCGCCGGCAACTCCACCTTGCCTTCATGATTGGGCAACACCACCACTTCAGCGCCTCTGGCGCGCAGCGCTACGCTGCGCCGCGCATCCACGCCCGCAGCGGCAATCAGCGCACCCGGCCCCAGCACGCGCGCGGTCAGCGGCGTCTGCAAGCGGCTATCCACCACCACCCGGAGCGGCTGACGACTGGTCGCCACATCGCGCACCGTCAGTTGCGGATCATCATCTTTCACGGTGCCGACGCCGGTCAGCACTGCACAGGCGCGCGCGCGCCAGGCATGGCCGTCCTTACGTGCCGCATCGCCGGTGATCCACTGACTCTCGCCATTCGCCAGTGCGGTGCGGCCATCGAGACTGGCGGCGACCTTCATGCGCACCCACGGCGTGCCCCGCGTCATGCGTGACACGAAACCGATATTCAGTTCGCGCGCTTCGTGTTCCAGCAAACCCACATCGACCGTGATGCCCGCAGAACGCAACCGCTCGATACTTTTACCCGCTGTCTGCGGATTGGGATCCTGCATCGCCGCCACCGCCCGTGCCGGCTTGGCGGCGAGCAGCGCCTCGACACACGGCGGCGTGCGGCCATGATGCGCGCAGGGTTCCAGCGTCACATACACTGTCGCCCCCGCAGCTTTGGCGGCGGCCGCCTGCAACGCGCTGGTTTCGGCATGCGGCCCGCCGGCTTTCTCATGCCAGCCTTCGCCGACTACGGCGCCGTCCTTGACGATTACGCAGCCGACGCGCGGATTCGGCGTGGTCGTATACAGACCCAGCGCGGCGAGTTCCAGCGCGCGGGCCATGTGGCGGTGATCATCAGGTGTAAACATGTCTAAAGCGCCTTAAACCATCGCCTGGCGGCGACGCCGGTTTTACTTGCGAACCGTCGGCTTGCGCACTTCCTTGATGGCATCGGTGAAATCATCGACACCCTGGAAGCTGCGATACACCGAAGCAAAGCGGATATAGGCCACCTCGTCGAGCCGCTTCAGTTCGCGCATGGCCATCTCACCGACGCGACGCGCCTGCACCTCGCGTTCGCCGAGCGACAGCAATTCATTGGTTAAAGTGCCGATGGCTTCATCAACCAGCGGCGTCGGCACCGGCCGCTTGTGCAGCGCACGCATGAAACTGGTGCGCAGTTTTCCGAGATCGAACTCGGCGCGGCTGCCGTCCTGCTTGACCACCTGCGGCATGCGTAACTCGACGGCTTCATACGTGGTAAAGCGCTTGGTGCATGACACGCATTTGCGCCGCCGGCGTATGGTGTCGCCATCATCGCTCTCACGCGAGTCGATGACCTGGGTTTCGTCGGATTTGCAGAAAGGACACTTCATAAATTCAGTGCAAAATGCAGAGTGCAAAGTGCAAAATTAACTTCAACACCCCGGAATTTCCGGGTTTCATTTTGCATTTTGCACTCTGCATTCATCATTTGCCTTTATAGACCGGAAACTTGTCGCACAGCGTTTTGACGGCGCCACGCACGGTGGCAATCACCTGGTCGTCATGGGGCGCGTCGAGCACGTCGGCGACCAGGTGGCCCAGTTTTTCGGCTTCGATCTCCTTGAAGCCGCGCGTGGTCATCGCCGGTGATCCGATGCGCACGCCACTGGTGACTGTCGGGGTGCGAGTGTCGTTGGGTACCGAGTTCTTGTTGACCGTGATATTGGCGCGACCCAGGGCCTGTTCGCCCTCGAGTCCGGTGACCGGCTTCTCGCGCAGATCGAGCAGGAACATATGGCAGTCGGTGCGACCCGATACGATGCGATAACCGCGCTCCTGCAGTACTTTGGCCATCACCCGCGCATTGTCGAGTACCTGTTGCTGATAGCGGCGGAAATCCTTGGTCATGGCTTCCTTCAGCGCCACGGCCTTGGCGGCGATGACGTGCATCAGCGGACCGCCCTGCGAACCGGGGAACACAGCTGAATTC
Source organism: Betaproteobacteria bacterium (assembly GCA_032128415.1). GTDB lineage: Bacteria > Pseudomonadota > Gammaproteobacteria > Burkholderiales > SG8-41. The sequence continues at coordinate 2,754 of JAQBGW010000078.1, forward strand.
AGGACCTTCTCGTGCTTGGCATCGGCGAGGATCAGCCCGCCCCGCGGCCCGCGCAGGGTTTTGTGCGTGGTCGTGGTGACGAAGTCGGCAATACCGACCGGACTCGGATAGAGACCCGCCGCGACCAGTCCGGCGTAATGCGCCATGTCGGCCATCAGCAGCGCGCCGACGCTGTCGGCGATCTGGCGAAAACGTTTCCAGTCGATGACCAGCGAATACGCGGAAGCGCCGGCAACGATCAGCTTGGGTTTGCGCACCTTCGCCAGTTCAGCGACTTCATCGTAATCAATTTCCTGCGTCTGCGGGTTCAGCCCGTAGGATGCGGCATCGTAGTACTTGCCGCTGATATTGACTTTGGAGCCATGGGTCAGGTGGCCGCCGTCGGAAAGCCGCATGCCGAGTATGGTATCGCCGGGATGCAGCGCCGCCAGAAACACCGCGGCATTCGCCTGCGCGCCCGAATGCGGCTGCACGTTGGCGTAGCCAGCCTTGAACAATTTTTTGGCGCGGTCTATCGCCAGTTGTTCGGCGATATCCACATATTCGCACCCGCCGTAATAACGCTTGCCGGGATAACCTTCGGCATATTTGTTAGTCAGCACCGAGCCCTGCGCAGCCAGCACAGCCAGACTCGCGTAATTTTCGGAAGCAATCAGCTCGATATGATCTTCCTGGCGCTGCGCTTCCTGCTGCAGGGCGCGGAAAATTTCCGGATCGCTGGTTTCGAGGTTATCAGTGAATATAGTCATGGCTTGTGGCGGTGGGTAATACCCGGCTGCGCGTTGCGCCGGGGCGAGTTGATTTTATCATGCGAAACACCGGCTTCCCCGTATGATTGTCACCGCAGGAGAACGGTATCCACATCATGAGAACGCTGCTCACGCTATCCCGCGCCATCGACGCGCTGAACGAGATCATCGGTCGCGGCGCCTGGTGGCTGATTCTGCTGTGCATATTCATCAGCGCCGGCAACGCCGTCGCGCGCTACGGTTTCAATTTGGGCTCCAACGGATTTCTCGAAATCCAGTGGTACCTCTACTCCCTGGTGTTCCTCGGCGCTGCGGGCTACACGCTCAAGCACAACGCTCATGTACGCATCGACCTCATCGCGGGGCGCCTCTCGCCACGCACGCAGGCGTGGATCGACATTGGCGGACATCTGTTCATGCTGTTGCCGGTGTGCGCCATCATGCTGTGGTTCGGCTGGGCCGCTTTCGCCGAATCGTACCGGATCAACGAAATCTCCACCGATGCCGGCGGCCTGCTCAGATGGCCGATCAAATTCGTGATACCCGCTGCCTTCGCACTGTTGATACTGCAAGGCATCTCCGAAACCATTAAAAAGGTCGCCTTCCTGCGCGGGCTGCTGCCGACGCCCGCCGTCGAAGCCGACAACGCACACCGCTGAGCCCATGGCCCTGGATCTGATGGCGCCGCTGATGTTTGTCGGCCTGGCCGTGTTTCTGCTGCTGGGTTATCCGGTCGCCTTCGCGCTCGCTGCCAATGGACTGCTGTTCGCCTTCATCGGCTTTGAACTCGGTCTGCTGCAACCGGAGCTGCTGCAGGCGCTGCCGCAGCGCGTGTTCGGCATCATGGCCAACCAGTTGCTGCTGGCCATTCCGTTTTTCACGTTCATGGGGCTGATACTCGAGCGCAGCGGCATGGCGGAAGACCTGCTCGACACCGTCGGTCAGTTGTTCGGCCCGGTGCGCGGCGGTGTTGCCTACGCGGTGATACTCGTCGGTGCGCTGCTTGCCGCGACCACCGGCGTAATAGCCGCCTCGGTGATCGCGATGGGGCTGATCTCATTACCGGTGATGCTGCGCTACAACTACTCGCCACGGCTGGCCAGCGGCGTCATTTGCGCCTCGGGCACGCTGGCGCAGATCATCCCGCCGTCGATCGTGCTGATCGTGCTCGCCGACGTGCTCGGCGTTTCAGTGGGCGACATTTACACCGGCGCGATGCTGCCGGGATTGCTGCTGGTCAGCCTGCTGATCGGTTATGTATTCATCACCTCCATGCTCAACCCGGCCGCAGCGCCTGCCTTGCCGCCCACTGCGCGCACCTTGCGCGGCGGCGCACTCTACCTGCATGCCCTGCTGGTGATGGTGCCGCCGCTGGTGCTGATTTTTCTGGTGCTCGGTTCTCTGCTCCTCGGCATCGCCACCCCGTCCGAAGGCGGCGCGATGGGCGCGGTCGGCGCGCTGGCGCTCGCCGCCGTCAAGCGGCGGTTCAACATGAAAATGCTGCGTGAAGCGCTGGACGGCACCACCAAACTGTCGAGCTTCGTCATGTTTATTTTGATCGGCTCTACGGTATTTGCATTGGTGTTCCGCGCAGTCGATGGCGACCTGTGGGTGGAACGGCTGTTCACGCTGGTGCCCGGCGGCGCCACGGGTTTTCTCATCGTCGTCAATCTGATGATATTCATCCTCGGATTTTTCATCGACTTCTTCGAGATTGCCTTCATCCTGCTGCCGTTGCTGGGGCCGGTGGCAATCAAACTCGGCATTGATCCGGTGTGGTTTGCGGTGATGATCGGCATGAACCTGCAGGCCTCGTTTCTGACACCACCGTTCGGTTTTTCGCTGTTTTACCTGCGCAGCGTTGCACCATCGCAAATCAAGACAACCGATATCTACAAAGGCGTCATACCGTTCGTCGGCGTGCAATTCGTGGCGCTGCTGGTGGTGGTGTTTTATCCGCAGCTGGTCACTGCATTCAGGGATGCGCCGGCAGCAAAAGACACCAGCAATATTGAAATCCACATGCCGGCACCGGAGCGTTCTACGGAAAAACCCGCAGCCGGCAGCGCCACACCGGAAGACCGCGCCGCCGCAGAAATCGAGCGCATGTTGCAACAGAACAGATGATCGCGGTCCGATGACTTCCGGCCGTGTTCCCGCACGACGCTGTGTTCCGGCCCGTCGACTACAATAAGCTACTTCCTGATCTCCCCTGGGCATTACCATGAAAATCACCGCCGTCACCACTTTTGTTGTCCGCATGCCGTTGATCATTGCCGGTGATGCGCCGATGATCGGCGGCCAGGCCCGTACTGCCATGGAAACACTGCTGGTACGCGTCGACACTGACGCCGGCGTCAGCGGCTGGGGTGAAGCCTTTGGCCACCGCGTGTGGCCGGCGACACGCACCGCGCTCGAGCGCATGGTTGCGCCGCTGTGTATCGGCCGCGACCCGACCGCAATTGCCGCGCTGATGCACGAACTCGCGCGCGCCGTACACGGCGCCGGACGCAACGGCCCGGTGGTGTACGCGCTTTCCGCCATCGACATCGCACTGTGGGACATTGCCGGCAAGCTCGCCAACCTGCCGCTCTACAGACTGCTGGGCGGAAGTCCGCGCGCCGATCTTCCTGCCTACGCGAGCCTGTTGCGCTACGGCAAAACTTCGGCGATGGAGCCGCGTATTCATGAAGCGCTGGAACGCGGCTACCGCCTGATCAAGATTCATGAAATCGTCCCGGACATCATCCGTGCCGCACGCCGTGCCGCAGGCAATGACATTCCGCTGATGGTCGATTGCAACTGTCCGTGGACCGTGGCGCAGGCGGTGGCCGTCTGTCGTGAACTGCGCGAATTGAATCTGGAATGGATCGAAGAACCGGTATGGCCGCCGGAAGATCATGCGGGGCTGGCGCGCGTGCGCAGCGAGGGTGGCATTGCAGTGGCCGGGGGTGAGAACGTCGGCAGCGCCAATGAATTTCACCGCCTGTTCGAACGCGGCGCACTCGACGTGGCGCAACCCAGCGTGACCAAAATCGGCGGCGTCACCGAATTGAACAAGGTGTTTGCGCTGGGCGAGGCGCACGGCGTGCGCGTAGTGCCGCATTCGGCGTACTTCGGCCCCGGACTGCTCGCCTCGATTCACGTCTCTGCTGCGCAGGCGCGTGAAGTATGGATTGAGCGTTTTTATTGCGACTTTGACGAAAATCCGTTCAGCGATGCCATCAACCCGAAACACGGTCGCATGGCGATTCCACAGGGGCCGGGCCTTGGCGTCGATCCCGATCCGGTGCTGCTGAAGAAACTCGCCGTCGATAACTGACAATGCAGAATGCAAAGTGCAAAGTGCAAAATGGAACCTTGGGCGCCGTGCTTTGACAATGCGGAATGCAGCGTGATGGGGGCAGAGCGTATCACCCGCCACCCCCTTTCACTAATCACTCATCACTCATCAATTTGCACTTTGCACTCTGCACTCTGCACTGTGTTTATTACCTGGTATTCGCCACGAAACAGTAAAACATCCCTGCCCCGCCGGATGCTTTCAGGTTGTCCTGACTGCAACCACGCGACCCGTGCGCGGCATTCCATGAGCGCGACGGCTCGTCATCCTTGAGGCCCCAGCGGTCGTGATGGCCGACCATCGCCGATCCCTCGCCGCTTTTGGTCCAGTTGCCGCAGGTGGTGTCCTTGTCGCTGACAGCGGCATGGCCATCAGGCGTGGAACCGGTGAGGATGTCGTGCATGTTGGGCGAATCTGCACGGCCGTTGACAATGGTGCCCTTCTCAGTGAGTGCGGTCGCGCGATTGATGTTGTTCAGTGTATGCAGCTCATCGACATTGCGCGCCATCGGCCGCGTACCACGGCCCTTTGCCGATGCGATCACGGGCATGGATCAGCTTGCCGCCATTGCCGGGGGTAGTGCTCAGATAGGCACGCCAGTTTTTCTTGCCAGCACCCGCAGCCGTCGCGAGCTGCTGGCAATGCTTGTCCGCACCGGCGATTCCACCGAGGTCGGCGCCATTGCCCGGACCCGCGCTGGTGATAAAAAACGACATATCGGACGAAATTTTCTGTGCTGGTCCGGCGGCGCTGACGCTTAAAGACAGCGCCGCAACGGATACCGCAATAGCAAACCTGATCATGCTCATGACAAACCTCCGGTGGATGTGTGGTTTAAGCCCGCGCAGTATAAACGCATAGACATCACGGAATATTCCCGCGATGACACGTTAAATTGACAGGGCGGTAGCGTGCGCCGGGGTGGCGCCGGCTTACCGGGAGACGCGGGGCACCACTGCACCCTGCGGATCGACCCAGCCCTCGGGCGGACGGGCGCGAATGCGCCAGGTCAGACCCTGACCTGCGCCTTCGATCTGCGTGGCGTGGCGCTCGGCATCGCGCCTGAACAGCCGCTGAAAATCATGCTCGGCAAATTCACGCCCGACGCCCAACAACACGCCGTCGAGCCTCGCCACCGTCGGCAGGCCGCTACCGTGCCAGATGATGGCGTAGTGCAGGTGAAAATCGACCTTCATCGTTTTGGTCATGCGGGCGAGTTCAAGCCCGGTGACAAAATGCACCTTGCGTTTGTTTTCAATCGACCAGCCACTGGCGACGCGCACCGAGACGATGCACTCGCGCTCGACCGCCGCCAGCGCCAGCGCACCGTCCAACGCTGACACCATCAAAAGGATCAGGAGTATCCATCGCCGCATGACTGCCCCGCCGTGTAGCGGGGCATGCCATCACGCCCCACACTGCGTTAACGGCATCAGCGACCGGGTTCTGCAACAGAATATAGGTTGTGTGTCGTAGCGGCCCCGGCTCGTAATTGCTAGTTAGGATATATCGTAACTTATTGTTTTTATTTATCTTTTTATATTTATTCCAGCAGCAGATTCGGCTGCCCCAGTTGCAGCAGCACGCCCAGTTCGTCGGCAAAGGTCCAACTGGTCACAATCTCGCCCGCATCATCAAAATTGAGGATAGAGATCGCGTTGACACCCATGCGCGCTCCCGTCGGCGCGATGCCGCAGAACGGCGCACGGTGCGTGCCGTGGACATTGAAACGCACCCACACCTGATTGCCTTCGGCGATCAACACATCCAGTCCGTAATAGCGATCGGGAAAGGCGGTATCCAGCCCCAGATCAATGTTATGCGCCTTGCAATAGTCGCGGGTGTGTACAAAACCGAATCGCAGCAGGCGATGGTCGGCAGCCAGTCCCACCTTGCCCTTGGTGGTCAGCCGCGTACGCGCTGCAGCCAGCCGGTTGCGGTCCAGCGTCGAATGGATCGGCAGCTTTTCAAGTTTTTTGACGAAAGTCGGACCATCGTCGGTCTGCGGAATCGCCGGCGTGATGATTTTGCCGTCACTGCGCACCGGCATCTTCGCGCCCAACTGCTGGAGCAAATCCGCCTCGTCCATCATGAACCAGCCTTCGACCATCTGGCCGTTGACGATGCGCAGCATAGCCACTTCATACACATCGATCTTTTTGCCGGTCGGCGGTATGCCGAAAAAATTGCCGGTGTGGGTGCCGGTCACGCGGAACAGCAGCCCCACACGGTCGCCCTCGGCAATCACCTGCTCGATCACATCGACACGATCCGGAAACGCCGCGCGCAAATACAGGGCAGGATGCGGCCAGCTCTGATCACGGGCATTGCCGGCGAGATGCAGATTGCCGCCGCGCACGCGGTCGTAGTTAGTCGCGAGCACTTCCTTCTCGACCTGTGGCATTTCGGGCTTGCCTTGCGTCTGCTTGAAACGCAGCGCAACGGCAACGTTGCGGGCGAGTTCACCGGTGCGGGTGGGGGTTGGCGTGGTTCACTGAATATGCTCCTTCAATTATTTAGTCGAATTTACAGCACCATTTTTGGAACCAACCCCCGCCAACACCCCACCCCCCACCAAGATCACCGCCACAATCCAGAACCCCACCGCCAGCCCCAGTGCCGCGCCGACCGCGCCGAAAACCATCGGCCCGCCCACGCGCACCAGGTTGTTGCCGGTGAGCCGGAGGCCCAGCATCTGGCC
>JAQBGW010000079.1:0-8010 GCA_032128415.1 Betaproteobacteria bacterium
GAGCCCGCTGCCGAGCGACATGTTGAAATGCTCGAGTACGACTTTGCGGAATTCAGCTTCGTTGCGGCCCTCCGGCATCAGTACCGCGGTAAGCGAACTCGAGTATTCGGCGCGGTTGAGACAAAGTATCTCAAGGCCCCACGCGCGCACCGCGCGCCGCGTCGCTTCGGCGTGGCGGTCGTGGCGCCTGAACACGTTGGCTAGGCCTTCCTCGAGCAGCATGTTGAGCGACTCGCGCAGGCCATAGAGCAGATTGGTCGCGGGCGTGTAAGGGAAAAAGCCGTTCTTGTTGGGAGCCAGCATTTCTTCCCAGCTCCAGTACGATTTTGGCAGCTTCGATGTTTTTGCGGCAGCAAGCGCCTTGTCGCTGATCGCGTTGAACGAAAGACCCGGGGGCAGCATCAGGCCTTTTTGCGAGCCCGCGACCGTGACATCGACGCCCCATTCGTCATGGCGGTAATCAATCGACGCCAGCGAAGAAATGGTATCGACCATCAGTAGTGCCGGATGTTTGGCGCGATCCATGGCTTTGCGTACTTCGGCGATACGCGACGCGGATCCGGTAGATGTTTCGTTATGCACTACACACACTGCCTTGATGATGTGTGATTTATCGGCGGCGAGACGCGCTTCGATGGCTGCGGAATCGGCACCGCGGCGCCAGTCACCGGCAATGAATTCGGGTTTGATGCCCATGCGCAGCGCGAGGCTCTGCCACAGGCTGGCGAACTGACCGGTTTCGTACATCAACACCGTGTCGCCTGGCGACAGCGTGTTGACCAGCGCGGCTTCCCAGGCGCCGGTCCCCGAGGCCGGAAAAATCACCACATGGCCTTTGGTATTGAATACCTGTTTCATGCCGGCGAGCACGTCTTTGCCGAGTTGCGAAAATTCGGGGCCGCGATGATCGATGGTCGGACGATCAATGGCCCGTAGCACGCGGTCGGGCACATTGGTGGGGCCGGGAATTTGCAGGAAATGGCGGCCGGCGGCGTAAGTCATGGTCGAGCTCCAGAGCGGAGTAAATGAGCAGGCATGGTAACGCCATGCGCTAGGCCAGGGCAAACACTTTTTTGTATGCAAATTGGATTTTACACCGCCCCCTAAGGAGAGATAATATATAACATATTGTTTTCATTACTATTTCTTTATTGCATGAAAATAGACATGGTTGTATTATGCATACAAATGGAGTTTCCGTATGCCTGTTGCCACAACACCCGTAGCTGATATCACATCGCTGGCCGAGCACCGCCTGTTGCACGAAACGGTGATCAGCCAATTGCGCGATCTGATCGAACAGGGGGATCTCGCACCGGAGACCAAGCTCAACGAACGCGTGCTGGCGGAGAAGCTTGGCACTTCGCGAACGCCGCTACGCGAAGCGATCAAGTTCCTTGCTTCCGAAGGCTTGGTTGAATTGCTGCCCAACCGTGGCGCGGTGGTGGCGGCATTGAAGCCGGAAAAAATGAAAGAAGTGTTTGTCGTGCTCGGCGCACTGGAAGCGTTGGCCGGCGACCTCGCCTGCCGCAATGCAACGGAAGCGGATATCGCGGAAATCCGCGCACTGCATTACCACATGCTCGCGCATCATGCGCGCGGTGAACTGGCGCCGTATTTCCGCTACAACCAGCAGATCCATATCAAAATCATGGAATGCGCGGGCAATGCCACGCTGGCGCAGGTATACAGCGGACTCAATGCCCACGTGAAACGCGCCCGCTACATGGCCAACCTGTCGCGTGAACGTTGGGACAAGGCCGTCAAGGAACACGAAGAAATGCTTGATGCGCTGGTCAAGCGCGACGGGACGCGGCTGCAGATGTTGCTGCGCGACCATCTCGCCAACAAGCTGGTGCTGGTGATGGAAGCGCTGGCCTTGCCGCGTGCGGGGCCGGCACGATGAATACGCCGGCCAAACCAGTGCAGCTAGTACGTTCATCGCCCGACTGCAGCGCGCTGGCGCAGCGCCTGCGCCACGAACTGCGCGGCGAAGTATTGTTCGACGCCGCATCGCGCGGCCGCTATGCCACCGACGCGTCGATTTACCAGATTGAGCCTGTCGGCGTGGTCGTGCCGCGCGACGAAGACGATGCATTGACCGCGCTGCAGATAGCCATCGAAGCCGGGGTGCCTGTCTTGCCGCGCGGCGGCGGTACATCCCAGTGCGGTCAGACGGTCGGCGCGGCGCTGGTACTCGATGTATCCAGGCATCTCAATGAAATCATCGCATTCGACAAAGACGCCAGCACGGTGACCGTGCAGCCAGGCATGGTGCTTGACCATCTGAACGCGTGGCTGAAGCCCTATGGGCTGTGGTTTCCCGTGGATGTATCCACCAGCGCGCAGGCGACCATCGGTGGCATGGCCGGCAACAATTCCTGTGGTTCGCGATCCATTGCATACGGCAACATGGTGCATAACGTGCTGGGCATCGATGCCTGGCTGGCCGACGGCGCGTCGTACCGGTTCGGACCGTTGCCGCAGAATCTGGAGCATTTCGACGGTCCGCAGGGCTATCGCAATCTGGTCGGAAGCATCAACGCAATCGCGCGGCGCGAAGCCGAGGAAATCGAGCACCGCTATCCCAAGGTGCTGCGCCGGGTCGGCGGCTATAACCTCGACATGCTGTTGCCGCCGGGCGCCAACATGGCGCATCTGCTGGTGGGCTCCGAGGGCACGCTGGCGTTTTCGCGGCGCGTCGAGTTGAAGCTGTCGACATTGCCGCGCCACAAAACGCTGGGCATTTGCCATTTTCCGACGTTCTATCAGGCGATGGAGGCGCCGCAACATATCGTCAAATTGAAGCCGACGGCAGTCGAGCTGGTGGACAGCACGATGATCGCTCTGGCGCGCAGCAATCCGGCGTTCCGGCCCATCGTCGACCAGTGCGTCAGGGGCGAACCCGCGGCCATCCTGCTGGTGGAGTTTGCCGGTGACGACGGTGATACACAGATCCGCCGCCTGCAAGAGCTGGTTGAACTGATGGGCGAGCGCGGGTTGCCGGGCAGTGTCGTTGAAATCATTGATCCAGCAGTGCAGCGCGAATTTTGGGAAGTGCGCAAGGCGGGGTTGAACATCATGATGTCGATGAAAGGCGACGGCAAGCCGGTGTCGTTCATCGAAGACTGCGCAGTGCCGCTGGAGCATCTTGCCGAATACACCGACCGTCTGACGCAGGTGTTCAGCAAGCACGGTACCAAAGGCACCTGGTACGCGCACGCCTCAGTCGGTTGCCTGCATGTGCGCCCGATCCTCGACATGCGTCGCGACGGCGCGCAGAAAATGCGCGCAATTGCCGAAGAAGCCGCAGCGCTGGTGAAACAATACAAAGGTTCTTATTCAGGTGAACACGGTGACGGACTGGTGCGCTCGGAATGGATCGCGCCGTTTTTCGGGCCGAAGCTGACCGGCGCGTTCGAGGAAATCAAGGACCTCTTCGATCCCAAAGGGCTGCTGAATCCGGGCAAGATCGTACGGCCGTCAAAACAGGATGACCGTACGCTGTTTCGTTTCAAACCCGGATATGCATCGCAGCCGCTGACCACCGCGCTCGATTGGTCAGAACATGAAATCGACGCGGGGCAGCGGGGAAGCGGTTTCGCCAAGGCTGTTGAGATGTGCAACAACAACGGCCATTGCCGCAAGTTTGACGCCGGCACCATGTGCCCGTCATTCCGCGTCACTCGCGAGGAACAGCATTTGACGCGCGGACGCGCCAACACGCTGCGCCTGGCGTTGTCCGGGCAGCTCGGGCCCGGTGCGTTGACTTCGGCGCCCGTGCGCGAGGCGATGGAACTGTGCGTGTCGTGCAAAGGTTGCAAACGCGAGTGCCCGACCGGCGTCGATATGGCCAAAATGAAAATCGAGTTCCTGCACCATTGGCATCGGCGTCATGGTCTGACGCTGAAAGAACGGATGATCGCCTGGCTGCCGCGTTACGCGCCATGGGCATCGCGGCTGGCGCCGGTGATGAATCTGCTGCAGAACATCGCCAAACCGCTGCTGGGTTTTGCCGCTGAGCGTTCACTGCCGGCGTGGCGCAGCGATGCATTTGCCGCGCTCGCAGCACAATCGGCTCGCGGCGGGCGTGAAGTCGTGCTGTTCGTCGATACTTTCAGCACCTACTTCGAACCGGAAAATGCGCGCGCTGCAGTGCAGGTGCTGGAGGCGGCTGGTTATACCGTGCATCTACCGCGTGCCGCGAACAGCAAGCGACCGCTGTGTTGTGGGCGAACCTTTCTGGCTAATGGGCTGGTCGATGAAGCGCGCGCAGAAGCGCGACGCATGATCGATGCGCTGAAACCTTTTATCGAACGCGGCATCCCGGTGATTGGCCTGGAGCCGTCCTGCCTGTTTTCACTGCGCGATGAATTTTTATCGATGCTGCCGGGCGAGGAGGCGATACAGCTTTCCCGCAACGCGTTGTTGTTCGAAGAGTTCATCGCGCGCGAGCATGCCGCCGGGCGGCTGCAACTAAAATTAAAAGCGTTGCCGCAGTCAAAAGCCCTGCTGCACGGCCACTGCCACCAGAAGGCATTCGCCGTGATGCCCGCAGTGCGCAAGGTGCTGGCGTTGGTGCCGAACCTGAATGTGGAGTTGATCGAGTCGAGTTGCTGCGGCATGGCGGGAAGTTTTGGCTACGAGGCAAAACACTACGATGTTTCCATGCGCATGGCGGAGGCCTCGCTGCTGCCGAAGGTGCGCGAAGCAGACAACGAAACGCTGATCGTCGCCGACGGTACCAGTTGCCGGCATCAGATTCACGATGGCGCCGCGCGCGAGGCGGTGCATGTGGTGCGGGTGCTCGCTGCCGCGCTGCACTGATTGCGCAGTGCGCCACGCTGCCGAATTGCCGTATGGCGAAATGATCGGGCAGGTCGCCCAGTGATGGATGGCCGAAGTATAATTTCAGGGAATATCCTTGATCCGCATCCTTGACAATCAAGGTGTATGACCATAGCCTGAGTCCACTATAAGTAGTGTTGTATTGGAGGAGCATGGATCAACCCATCGCTGCCACAATCGTGGCCGGCGCAGAAGTGCGACCGTGGTTGCTGGAAATCGAAGATTTGCACGTGCATTTCGTCACCACGCGTGGCGTGGTGCGCGCGGTCGAGGGCATTTCCTACAAGGTCAAGCCGGGCGAAATCGTCGCACTGGTCGGTGAATCCGGGTGCGGCAAATCAGTGTCATCGCTGGCGGTGATGCGGCTGCTGGCGAAACCCGCTGGCCGCGTCGTGCACGGTCGCATCCTGTTCGAGGGTCGTGATCTGCTGCAGTTATCGGATGACGAAATGCGCAAGGTGCGCGGTCGCGACATTTCGATGATCTTCCAGGAGCCGATGACGTCGCTGAATCCGGTGTTCACCATCGGTTTTCAGATCATGGAGCCGTTGCTGATACACATGGCAATGGACCTGCAGCAGGCGCGCAAACGCGCGACCGAACTGCTGCAGATGGTCGGTATCCCCGACGCCGAGCGCCGCCTGGAACAATATCCCCATCAGTTTTCCGGTGGCATGCGCCAGCGCGTGATGATCGCCATTGGCCTTGCCTGTAACCCGAAGCTGATTATTGCCGACGAGCCGACCACCGCGCTCGACGTCACCATTCAGGCGCAGATCCTGTCGTTGATGCGCGACTTGTCGCGCGATCTGGGCATCGCGCTGGTGGTCATTACGCATAATCTTGGTGTGGTCGCGCGTTATGCCGATCGTGTCAATGTGATGTACGCGGCCCGGATGGCCGAGCAGGGCAGCGCCGAAGACGTATTCCGCCAGCCGCTGCATCCGTACACCGCGGGCCTGCTACGGTCGGTACCCAGGCTTGATCAGCCGCGCGGCGCGCGGCTGGAAACCATTGAAGGCGCGCCGCCAAATCTGCTCAGCCCGCCTCCGGGTTGCCGTTTTGCACCGCGCTGCGCTGCCCGGCAGGATGCCTGTGTCCAAACGCTGCCTGCCCTGGAGTTAGCGACTGCACACCGCTACTCGGCGTGTCTGCGCGCCAGGGAAATGGTGCATAAAGGCGCAACGGGGATGGGCCTGCAGGAAGCGGCGACTGCATCGACGGTGGTCAAGGCCGTTGACCGGGCGACTGCGCTGGTGCAGGTCGTCAACCTGCAGACGTTTTTTGATGTCAGTACCGGATTCAAGGCGATGCGCGGCAAACGCGCCATCGTGCGCGCGGTCGACGATCTGTCGTTTGAAATTTTCCGTGGCGAAACAGTGGGCCTCGTCGGCGAATCGGGTTGCGGCAAAACGACGGTGGGACGCACCTTGCTGCGGCTCGAAGAAGCCACCGGCGGACGCATGCTGTTCGAAGGCGCCGATGTCACGCGGCTTGGCGGCGAAAAACTGCAGCGTTACCGCCGCAAAATCCAGGTCATCTTCCAGGATCCGTACAGCTCGCTTAATCCGCGCATGACCATCGGCCAGATCATCGCCGAACCGATGCTGGTGTACAAACTGCAGCCCAGTCGCGCCGCGGCGCACGCACGGGTGCACGAGCTACTGACGCAGGTCGGTTTGTTTGAATACATGTTCGAGCGATACCCGCACGAACTGTCGGGCGGGCAGCGCCAACGCGTGGGCATTGCGCGGGCACTTGCCATGGAACCATCGTTCATCGTCTGTGATGAACCGGTATCGGCACTTGATGTTTCGATCCAGGCACAGATCATCAATCTGCTGGAAGATCTGCAGAAAAAATTCAACCTGACGTACCTGTTCATCGCGCACGACCTCGCCGTGGTGCGGCACATTTCCGACCGCGTCATTGTGATGTACCTGGGTAAAATTATGGAAATTGCCGATCGCGATACGTTGTATGCGGATCCGCTGCATCCCTATACGCAGGCCTTGCTCGACGCCGTGCCGATTCCGGATCCGACACTGGAAGCACGGCGCACGTACAAAGTGCTCGGCGGTGAGGTGCCCAGTCCCCTCGCGCCGCCTTCGGGCTGTGTTTTTCACACCCGTTGCCCACGGGCTACGCCAGAATGTAGTAAACAGTTACCGGTTTTGCGGGAGGTTAAGACGCGTCACTACGCGGCGTGTATTAACCTATAAGTTGTTGTTTTAATTGATTTTTCTGGAGGAGGTAAAGATGAAAACACGATACTGGATTGCCTTCGGCGCCGCGCTTGCGGTGGCCGCTGGGGTTGCACAAGCCGCAGAGACACCGAAACACGGCGGTGATCTGAAATTTGCCGTTGGTGCCGAACCGGGCAATTACGACTGTCATGGCAATTCGTCGTTCGCATTCATACACCCGGTGCGACCGCACTACAACACGCTGCTGAAATTTGATCCCAAAGCCTATCCGAAGGTGATCGGCGATCTCGCGGAATCCTGGACGGTGTCAAAAGACGCACGGACCTACACCTTCAAGCTGCACAAAGGCGTCAAGTTCCATGACGGTTCGGCGTTCAGCTCGGAAGACATCAAGGCGTCGTATGATCGCATCCGCAATCCACCCAAAGGCGTGGTGTCACTGCGCAAGGAGGGTTACGCCGACATCACGTCGATCGAAACGCCGGACGCAAACACCGTGGTATTCAAGCTGAAGGCGCCGAACGCGTCGATGTTGTCGATGTTCGCGTCGCCGTGGGACTGCATCTACAGCGCGGCCAAGCTGAAGGAAGATCCGAACTTCCCCCGCCAGCACATCATGGGCACCGGCCCGTTCGTTTTTGTCGAACATGCCGCCGGCTCGCACTGGGTCGGCAAGCGCTTTGACGGCTACTTCGAGAAAGGCAAACCCTATCTCGACAGCTATCGCGCCATTTTCATCCGCAACACCGCAGCACGGGTCAATGCGTTGCAGGCGGGCGAAGTGCTGGCCGAGTTCCGGGGCCATTCACCGGCCGATCGCGACAGGTTGATGAAGGCGCTGGGTGACAAGGCGCGGTTGCAGGAAAGCCCGTGGATCTGCGCGCTGGTGGTGACGTTCAATACCACGAAGAAGCCCTTTGACGATCCGCGCGTCCGCCGCGCATTGTCGCTGGGC
>JAQBGW010000080.1:0-15211 GCA_032128415.1 Betaproteobacteria bacterium
AGCGGTCCCCTTTCCAGACTGCTGCGCAGTGCCCACACCGCCTCTGTTTCGTTGGCAAACTCGCCATCCCACTCGCAGAATGGATCGTCATTGTCGTATGCCCGGCTTTTTACACAATGGATACTGCTTACGCCGTTGCGACTGCCTTGCCGTCTGCCTTGCCGTCTGCAGCCGCTTCCGGTCGATCCATCAATTCAACATAGGCCATCGGCGCATTGTCGCCCTTGCGGAATCCGAATTTCAAGATACGCAGGTAGCCGCCGTTGCGCTTGGCAAAACGCGGGCCGAGCTCGTTGAACAGCTTGACCACGTTGTCGCGATCACGCAGACGGTTGAACGCCAGCCGGCGATTTGCCAATGACGGCTTCTTGCCCAACGTAATGATCGGCTCTACCACCCGGCGCAATTCCTTAGCCTTGGGCAGCGTGGTTTTAATCGCTTCATGGCGCAGCAACGAATTTGCCATGTTACGCAGCATCGCCAGGCGATGGCTGCTGGTGCGATTGAGTTTTCGTAACCCGTGACGATGACGCATGATGCCCTCTTAAATCTTTTCGAGGCCGGCGGGCGGCCAGTTTTCCAGCTTCATTCCCAACGTCAGACCACGGGACGCGAGCACTTCCTTGATCTCGTTCAGCGACTTGCGGCCCAGATTCGGGGTTTTCAGCAACTCGTTCTCGGTGCGCTGGATCAGATCGCCGATGTAGTAAATGTTCTCGGCCTTCAGGCAATTGGCTGAACGCACGGTCAGCTCCAGATCATCAACCGGACGCAGCAGCACCGGATCGATTTGAGTGGCTTTTTTCTCTTCGATCAGTGCCGGAGTGCCCTTCAGATCAGCAAACACCGACAACTGCTCAACGAGCACGCGGGCGGCATAACGCACCGCTTCTTCCGGATCGATGGCGCCGTTGGTTTCGATATCAATCACCAGCTTGTCGAGATCGGTCCGCTGCTCGACGCGCGCGGATTCAACCGCGTAACTGACTCGACGCACCGGGCTGTAGGAGGCGTCCAGCATCAAGCCGCCAACGCTGCGGGTGTCGTCCACGCCGCGGCGGGTGACGGCCGCCACATAGCCGCGGCCTTTTTCGACATTGATCTGAACGTCGAGTTTTCCGCCAGCTGTAAGGTGCGCAATCACATGATCTGGATTGACAATTTCAACGTCATGCATCGGCTCAATATCAGCCGCAGTGACCACGCCCTCGCCGGACTTCTTTAGCGTCAGAATGGCTTCGTCACGGTTATGCAGACGCAGCACGATGCCCTTCAGGTTGAGTAGCATATCGACCACGTCTTCCTGCACGCCATCGATGGTGGAATATTCATGTAATACGCCGGCGATCTTGACTTCGGTTGCAGCGTAACCGGGCATTGACGACAACAGAGTGCGGCGCAGTGCGTTGCCAAGCGTATGGCCGTAACCGCGTTCAAACGGTTCCATCGTGACTTTAGCGTGGAACGGGGATACACCTTGCACATCGATGATCCGGGGCTTGAGGAAGGCGCTGCTGGACATGACTGGTCTACCTCTCGGGAATTATTTCGAGTACAGCTCGACGATGAGCGACTCGTTGATTGTTGAAGGCAATTCGGAGCGTTGCGGACGTGCCTTGAAGGTGCCTTTCAGCGCCTTGGCGTCGGCCTCAATCCACTCCGGATAACCACGCGATTCAGCAGCCTCTGCAGCACCCTTGATACGCAACTGCTCCTTGGCAAGCTGCGCTACTTCAACAACGTCACCCGGGCGGCACTGATACGACGGAATATTGACTCGCTTGCCGTTGACGAGAATTCCATTGTGGCGGACTACCTGGCGGGATTCGGTGCGCGACGCGCCGAAGCCCATGCGATACACGACGCTATCGAGCCTGCTTTCGAGACTCTGCAGCAACGCTTCGCCGGTTACGCCTTTACTGGCCGACGCTTCCTTGTAGGTCTTGCGGAACTGGCGTTCGAGTATGCCGTAAATGCGGCGCACCTTCTGCTTCTCGCGCAGTTGTACACCATAACCGGACAGACGCGTACTTTTCTGACCGTGCTGTCCCGGGGGATAGTTACGGCGCTCAATTGCGCACTTGTCAGTGAAACACTTCTCCCCCTTGAGGAAGAGTTTTTCACCTTCACGCCGGCACTGCCGGCATTTTGGATCGAGATTCCTGGCCACTGTGGGATCTCCTTAAATTCGACGCTTCTTCGGTGGACGGCAACCGTTATGCGGCACGGGCGTCACATCGGAGATGCTGGTAATTTTGAAGCCAACGGCATTGAGCGCCCGCACTGCAGACTCGCGCCCGGGGCCTGGCCCCTTGATCAGGACCTCAATGTTCTTTACACCGCACTCCTGCGCCAGACGTCCGGCTTTTTCTGCGGCAATCTGTGCGGCAAAAGGCGTCGATTTTCGCGAGCCCTTGAAACCGTTGCTGCCGGAAGTTGCCCAAGCCAGCGCATTTCCCTGGCGGTCAGTAATGGTAACAATGGTGTTGTTGAACGACGCGTGCACATGCGCCACGCCTTCCGCCACGTTCTTTTTGACCTTCTTGCGAACCCTGGTGCTTGCCTTAGCCATAAATAGTCACTCTCCGTTACGCAGTGGTCGGACGCTGGATTTTCACTGCCGCTTTACGCGGCCCTTTGCGCGTACGGGCATTGGTGCGCGTGCGCTGCCCGCGCATCGGTAATCCAGAGCGGTGACGCTTGCCGCGCCACGTGCCCAGATCCATCAATCGCTTGATGTTCATGGATATCTCGCGGCGCAGGTCGCCTTCGGTAATCACCTTAGCCACCTGCTCGCGCAACTTGTCCATGTCCGAATCGGACAAGTCTTTCATTTTGGTCGCGGTGTTGATCCCGGCCGCAACACAGATTGCACGCGCACGGCTCCGACCAACGCCGAAAATTGCCGTCAGCGCGACTTCCGCGTGCTGATGATTTGGTATGTTAACGCCGCCTATGCGAGCCATAGCTCATCCCACCAATGGATAACTCGAAATTATAACTTTTGACAGGCTCATATTCAACGAGCCGTCAACCCTGGCGCTGCTTGTGGCGCGGGTCTTTGCAGATCACCCGAACCACGCCATTGCGCTTCACAACCTTGCAATGGCGGCACATGCGCTTCACTGATGCCTGTACTTTCATGTCATACCTCTTTTGCTTGCAACCTAATTCACCCGAAACATCGCGTTAGGCAGGTTTTCAACAATTTCTCCCTGCATCTCGTTCGCGCCTTCTTTAGCCATTTACCGCGCTGGAAACACACCGCCCTTGAAGTTTGCTTTCTTAAGCAGACTTTCATATTGATGCGACATTACATAAGCCTGCACTTGCGCCATGAAATCCAGCGTCACCACCACGATGATGAGCAATGAGGTTCCACCGAAGTAAAAAGGCACGTTCTTCCAGACAATGAGCAGTTCCGGCACCAGACAAACCAGCGTCACATACAGTGCGCCAGCCAACGTCAGCCGCATAGTCACCTTCTCAATATACCGGGCCGTCTGGTCACCCGGACGGATACCCGGCACAAACGCCCCGCTTTTCTTCAGATTTTCCGCCGTCTCCTTCGGGTTAAACACCAACGCCGTGTAGAAGAAACAGAAGAAAATGATCGCGGAGGCATAAAACAGCGTGTAAATCGGTTGTCCTGGATGCAGCACAGCGGCGACATTCTTCAGCCACAACATGCCCTCGTTTTGACCGAGCCACCCTGCCACCGTACCCGGGAACAGGATAATGCTTGACGCAAAAATCGGCGGGATCACGCCCGACATGTTGAGCTTCAGCGGCAGATGCGAAGACTGCCCGCCGTAAATCTTTCGTCCCACTTGCCGCTTCGCGTAGTTCACCAGAATTTTGCGCTGCCCTTTTTCCACAAAACAGACAAACGCTGTAACGGCCGCCACCAGCACGAAAACGAACAATACGAACGGGATTGAGAATGCCCCGGTACGTGCCAGCTCCAGTGTGCTGCCCACTGCCTGCGGGAACCCTGATGCAATGCCCGCAAAAATAATCAGCGAGATGCCATTGCCGATGCCGCGCTCGGTAATCTGCTCGCCCAGCCACATCAGGAACATGGTGCCGGTCACCAGCGTCACCATCGCCGTCAACCGGAACATCATGCCCGGATCAAGCGCCACTTTCTGCTGTTCGAAGGCAATTGCAATAGCCAGTCCCTGAAATATGGCAAGAGCCAAGGTTCCATAGCGAGTGTACTGTGTAATCTTGCGGCGACCGGATTCACCTTCTTTTTTCAGTGCTTCCAGCGTCGGCGATACGACCGACATCAGTTGCATGATGATCGACGCTGAAATGTAAGGCATGATGCCCAGCGTAAAAATCGAGAAGCGCGACAACGCACCACCCGAAAACATGTTGAACATGTCGAGAATGCCGCCGCCCTGCGAGCGAAACAACTCCGCAAGCTGCTCCTGGTCTATGCCCGGTACGGGGATATACGTTCCGATGCGGAACACAATCAGCGCGCCGACAAGGAACAGCAGGCGACGTTTCAGGTCACCGAACTTCCCCGAACCCGGAATGGCATTCCCGATGGCCAAGCGTTAGCTCCCGGCCTTTTCGGCGGTCACAGGTGCTTCCACGCTACCACCGGCCTTCTCAATCGCGGCGCGCGCCCCCTTGGTGGCGAGCACACCCTTCAGTGCGATTTTGCGCTTGATTTCTCCGGCGAGGATCACCTTGGCACGCGCAGCGGACTGCGGCACCGCACCGGTCTGCTTCAGAGCTTCAAGATCAATCGTGTCAATCTTGAGTTTCTGCAAAGTATCCAGCCGCACCTCCACCGTATCGCCAGCCGTCAGTGAGCGAAAACCGCGCTTGGGCAAACGGCGATGCAACGGCATCTGCCCGCCCTCGAAACCCACCTTGTGAAAACCACCGGCGCGCGCTTTCTGCCCCTTGTGACCCCGGCCTGCGGTTTTGCCGAACCCCGAGCCGATACCGCGTCCGACGCGCTTCCTCGTGTGTTTGGAGCCGACTGCCGGCTTGATTTTGTTCAGTTCCATCTTAACTTTCACAGCGAACGAGATAGGTGACCTTGTTGATCATCCCGCGGATTGCCGGCGTGTCCGCCAGTTCTACCGTGTGATTGATTCGGCGCAAGCCGAGTCCGCGCACCGACGCCCGATGTTCCGGACGAGTGCCGATCAGGCTGCGCACCTGGGTAACTTTGACTGTTTTGCCTTGTGTCTTCGCCATTGCTTATCCCTGGATTTCTTCGACTGATTTGCCGCGCTTGGCTGCAATTTCCGCCGGTGTGTTCATTTCGGTCAGCCCGTTGATCGTGGCGCGCACGATGTTGTAGGGGTTGGTCGAGCCAAGGCACTTGGCCAAAATATTGGTAACGCCCATGACCTCCAGCACCGCCCGTACCGGGCCGCCGGCAATAATGCCCGTGCCTTCGGAGGCCGGCTGCATGTAAACCTTGGACGCACCGTGGCGCCCCATGACGGCATGCTGCAACGTGCCGTTCTTCAACTGCACCTTGACCATTTTGCGACGCGCTTCTTCCATGGCCTTCTGCACAGCGATCGGCACCTCGCGTGCCTTGCCTTTGCCCATACCAATGCTGCCGTCACCGTCGCCAACCACCGTCAACGCGGCAAACCCGAGCACACGACCGCCCTTGACGACTTTGGTGACACGGTTGATCGCCACCATTTTTTCACGGAGACCGTCTCCGCGCTCTTCGCCGGTTTGCATCTTCCCTGCTTGCATTCTTGCCATGCTGATGCTCCGTTAGAACTTGAGTCCGGCTTCACGCGCCGCTTCAGCGAGCGCTTTGATTCGGCCGTGATATTTGTAACCAGAGCGGTCAAATGCGACCTTCTCCACCCCGACCTTAATTGCACGCTCGGCGATGCGCTTACCGATCGCCGATGCTGCAGGAATCCCGCCGCCCTTCGGCATGGCAGCACGCATTTCTTTTTCGGCTGACGATGCGCTAGCCAGCACCTTGGCGCCGCTGGCGTCAATGATCTGGGCGTAGATATGCCCGTTGGAACGATACACCGTGAGGCGCACTGCCCTGAGTTCCGCGATCTTTGCCCGTGCGCTGCGCGAGCGCCGGATACGAGATTGTTTTTTCTCAAACATGATCTATCCGCCTACTTCTTCTTCGTTTCCTTGAGCACAATCTGCTCATTGGCGTAACGTACGCCCTTACCCTTGTATGGCTCCGGTGGTCGATAATTACGAACATCCGCAGCCACCTGACCGACCTGCTGCTTATCGGCGCCTTTGATAATGATTTCGGTCTGCGTAGGGGTCTCTGCCTTGACGCCCTTCGGCAGTTGATGCACCACCGGGTGCGAGAAACCCAGCGTCAGATTAATCTTGTCTCCCTGCACCTGCGCCCGATAACCCACGCCAACGAGGTTCAGCTTTTTCTCAAAACCACGGCTCACGCCGTGCACCATGTTGGCAATCAGCGCTCGCAGCGTACCGCTGATGGCATTGGCCTGGCGGGAATTCTCATTGACCTTGATCTCCAACTTATTTTCGATCTTCTCTACTTTCACGTTGGGCGTAATATGCTGCGCCAATGTACCCAGAGGGCCCTTGACCGATATCTGGTCGATACTGATCGACACTTCCACTTTTTCCGGCAAAATTACCGGACTTTTTCCGACTCGCGACATCGTTAGTCTCCGTTAAGCCACGATGCAGAGGACTTCGCCGCCGATGCCCAAACCCCGGGCTTTGCGATCGGTCATCACGCCCTGGGGCGTGGACACAATGGCAACACCGAGGCCGTTCATCACACGGGGTATGTCACGGCTAGGTTTATAAATACGCAGGCCGGGGCGGCTCACACGCTCAATTTTCTCGATCACGGGGCTTCCAGCGTAATACTTGAGGCTCACCTCAAGCTCCGGCCTCGACGTTTCGCCGCGTACAGCGAAATCCTCGATGTAGCCCTCGTCTTTGAGTACTTTGGCAATAGCCGCCTTTAGCTTGCTCGACGGCATCGATACAGACACCTTTTCCGCCTGCTGCGCATTGCGGATGCGAGTCAGCATATCGGAAATTGGATCATTCATGCTCATGCAAAATTCTCCTGCTGCCTGAGTTACCAGCTAGCCTTGATTACGCCCGGAATTTCGCCGCGCATTGCAATCTCGCGCAACTTGCCGCGGGCCAGACCAAATTTACGATACACACCACGCGGGCGACCCGTAAGGGCGCACCGATTGCGCAGACGAACCGGACTCGCATTTCGCGGCAGCTTCTGCAGCTTCAGACGCGCCTCGTAGCGATCTTCCGGCGCCAGTTTCTGATCATTGATGAGCGCGAGTATTTCCGCGCGCTTGGCCATGAATTTCTTGACGGTCTTGCGCCGCTTCTGATCACGGTTTATCACTGCCAGTTTAGCCATACAGTTGTCCTCAGTTCCTAAACGGAAATTTGAAGGCTGACAGCAGCGCCCGCGCTTCTTCGTCGGATTTTGCCGTCGTCGCAATCGTAATATTCATACCGCGCAACGCATCTATCTTGTCGTACTCGATTTCGGGGAAAATGATCTGTTCCTTGACGCCCATGTTGTAATTGCCGCGCCCGTCGAAACTGCGTCCTGAAATTCCGCGAAAATCGCGAATACGCGGCATGGCAACATTTACCAAGCGATCCAGGAATTCATACATGCGCGCGCCGCGCAACGTTACTTTGCAGCCAACAGGGTAATCTTCGCGGATCTTGAAATTGGCAATCGCCTTGCGTGACTTGGTCACCAGCGGTTTTTGCCCGGCGATCTTGGTCATGTCGCCCACCGCATAATCCATGATTTTCTTGTCCGCCACGGCTTCGCCCACACCCATGTTAAGGACAATTTTTTCTATGCGCGGCACCTGCATCGGACTCTTGTAGCCGAACTTCTTAACCAGTTCTTTGGTCACGGTATCTTTGAAATACACGCCCAAACGCGCCGGCGCGGCCGAGCGCGAAGGTTTACCTTGCTTCGGCGCCGCCGCTGCGGCCGGCTTCGCTTCCTTGGCCGCCTTCTTGACGGGGGCCGGTTTGGCTTCTTTTACCTTTGCCGGCTTGGCCTTCTTGGCGTCTTTCTTGGTATCTTTGCTGGTGCTCATGCGTCAACCACTTCGCCATTGGACTTGAAATATCTAACTCGCCGCCCGTCTTCCAGTTGGCGGATGCCGACGCGGTCGGCCTTTTTGGTTACCGGGTTGTACAGAGCGACGTTCGACACATTGATCGGCATTTCCTTGTCGATAATGCCGCCGGTTAAGCCCTTCGCCGGGTTAGGCCGCTGGTGTTTCTTGACGCGGTTCACGCCCTCAATGAGCAGATGATCCACATCGACTATCCGCAGCACAGTGCCGCGCTTGGTGCGGTCACGGCCGGTTAATACGATGACATCATCGCCTTTCCTGATTTTGCGCATGGTACGTCCTCTTACAGCACTTCCGGAGCCAGCGACACGATTTTCATGAATCGCACGGTACGCAACTCCCGCGTTACCGGCCCGAAAATCCTGGTACCAATCGGCTCCAGTTTCTGATTGAGCAACACCGCGGCGTTGCCGTCGAATTTCAGCAACGACCCATCGCTGCGGCGTACACCCTTGGCTGTACGCACAACAACGGCGTTGTAAACCTCGCCCTTCTTCACTCGCCCGCGCGGAGCCGCATCCTTGACGCTCACTTTAATGACGTCGCCGATACCCGCGTAGCGACGCTTTGATCCGCCCAGCACCTTGATGCACATGACAGCGCGCGCACCGGTGTTGTCAGCAACGTCCAGCATGGATTGCATCTGAATCATGTTTATTCCGCTTGTCTTTTCCCCAACTTGGCTCCCCCGCATCCAGGAAAACCAGTCTTGGCGCCCGTTCGGGCAAATTCGCCGTCCTGCTGATGCAGAGACGGCAGTAAAGCCGCTCATTGTATAACGCTGCTACCCATTGCCGCAAGTCGCGTTTAAACAGCCCGTGCCTTTTGCACCAGCTGAATTACCCGCCAAGCCTTGGTTTTCGCCATCGGTCGGCACTCCTCAATCAACACCGTATCGCCTTCCCGGTATTCATCGTTGGCATCGTGCGCGTGATATTTCTTGGACCGGGTCATGTATTTACCCATCAGCGGATGCTTGACGCGCCGCTCGACAAGCACCGTCACGGTCTTGTTCATTTTGTCGCTGACCACACGCCCGGTTAGCGTTCGTTTGTTCGCTGCTATCGCTGCTGTCATAAATATCCGCCCGTTACGCCTTGGATTGCAGCACCGTGCGAACGCGGGCGATATCACGCCGCACCTTGCGCAACTGGCTGGTATTGGTGAGTTGCTGCGTCGCTTTTTGCATCCGCATGGAAAACTGTGCCTTGAGCAGGGATTCCAGCTCCTTGCGCAGATCCTCGACGCCCTTCTCCCGCATTTCACTGACCTTCATCGATTAGCCCCCCACCAGGCGATGCACGAAGATTGTTGCAATCGGCAATTTAGCCGCTGCGAGGCGAAACGCCTCCTTGGCAATCACTTCGTTGACGCCGTCCATTTCATACAGAACTTTACCCGGCTGAATCTCAGCGACCCAGTATTCCGGATTGCCTTTGCCGTTGCCCATGCGCACTTCAGCCGGTTTCCGCGAAATCGGCTTGTCCGGGAAAATGCGAATCCAGATGCGTCCGCCGCGTTTGATATGACGCGTCATTGCGCGCCGCGCCGCTTCGATCTGTCGCGCAGTGAGGCGACCGCGGCCCACGGCTTTCAGGCCGTATGCACCGAAACTCACCTTGTTGCCGCGCGTCGCAACGCCGGTATTCCGGCCCTTTTGCTCCTTGCGGTATTTACGCCTTGCTGGCTGTAGCACGTTTTACTCCTGTTTTTGCAGTTGTCCGTCTCGGCTTGCGCGCTGGTGCCGGTGGCGGCTCTATCGACGGCGCGGCAACAGCCGGAGTGAGTGCCGGCTGATCATTTTTGCCGATTACTTCGCCCTTGAATACCCAGACTTTGACACCAATGATGCCGTAACTGGTCTTGGCTTCAGAAAAACCGTAGTCAATGTCCGCGCGCAGCGTGTGCAGTGGCACCCGACCCTCGCGATACCACTCCGTCCGCGCGATCTCGATACCGTTCAGACGACCAGCGCTCATAATCTTGATGCCCTGCGCCCCCAACCGCATCGCGTTGGTAATGGCGCGCTTCATTGCGCGGCGGAACATGATCCGCTTTTGCAATTGTTGGACGATCGAATCTGCAATCAGTTGCGCGTCAAGCTCGGGTTTGCGAACTTCTTCGATATTCACATGCACCGGCACACCCAGCATTTTCTGCAGATCTGCTTTCAGGCGTTCAATATCCTCGCCTTTCTTGCCGATTACCATGCCCGGACGAGCGCTGAATACAGTGATTCGTGCGTTTTTAGCCGGCCGCTCGATCACCACACGGGAAACCGCCGCTTGTGCAAGCCGCACCTTCAGGTATTCACGAACCTTGATATCTTCAAGGAGCATGATCGGAAAATTCTTATTGTTGGCATACCAGCGTGATGACCAGTTACGATTGAACGCCAGGCGAAATCCGATGGGATGTATTTTTTGACCCATGCTTACTTCCTTCCATCGCCAACTGTGACATAGACATGGCACGTCGGCTTCAAAATACGAACTCCACGGCCCTTGGCAGCTGATGAGAAACGTTTCATCACTGGACCCTTCTCAACGTAAATGCGCGTTATTTTCAATTCATCGATGTCGGCACCGTCGTTATGTTCGGCGTTCGCAATCGCTGATTCGAGTACCTTGCGGATAATGACTGCGCCCTTCTTAGGCGAGAAACCCAGAATATTCAGTGCGTTCTCGACCGATTTACCGCGAATAAGATCCGCTACGAGGCGTCCTTTTTGGGGTGAAAGTCTGACGCCGTGCAATTTAGCTGTGGTATCCATATTTGATTACCTTACTTGGCCGCCGGAGTGGGGCTGGCCTTCTTGTCAGCCGGCGAAGATGCACCGCCGGCTTTCGAATGCCCCTTGAACACGCGGGTGTGCGCAAATTCGCCCAGTTTGTGACCAACCATGTTCTCGGTTACATACACCGGCACATGCTGCTTGCCGTTATGCACGGCGATGGTCAGCCCGACGAAATCAGGCAGTATGGTTGAACGACGCGACCAGGTCTTGATCGGTCGCTTGTCGGAACCGGCACGAGCAGTCTCCACCTTCTGCATCAGGTGATGATCAACGAACGGCCCTTTTTTGATAGATCGTGACATGTATTCCCCTTACGCCGTGGCTTTCGCGTTGCGGCGCCGTATGATCATGCCGCTGGTGCGTTTGTTTTTGCGGGTTTTGTATCCCTTGCACATGACGCCCCAGGGACTTACCGGTGCCTGTGCGGCTGCAGTCCGTCCTTCACCACCGCCGTGTGGATGATCGATGGGGTTCATCGCCACGCCACGGACTGTTGGACGGATACCGCGCCAGCGTACACGGCCGGCCTTGCCGATGGATTCCAGCGAATGCTCTTCATTGCCGACCTCGCCTAGCGTGGCGCGGCAATTTACGTGCACCTTGCGAATCTCACCGGAACGCAGTCGCAGCTGCGCATATTCGCCTTCGCGCGCAAGCAACTGGGCCGAGGTGCCGGCAGCGCGTGCCAACTGCGCACCCTTGCCAGGCAGCATTTCAATACAGCAAATGGTCGTACCGACCGGGATGTTCCTCAGCGGCAGCGAATTGCCCGGCTTGATCGGCGCTTCTGCGCCCGATACCAGTTGCGTGCCGACGCTGACACCGCGTGTGGCAATAATGTAACGGCGTTCGCCATCGGCATAGCACAACAGCGCAAGATGGGCACTGCGATTCGGATCGTATTCAATCCTTTCCACTTTGGCCGTAATACCGTCCTTGTCACGCTTGAAATCGACCATGCGGTAATGCTGTTTATGGCCACCACCTTTATGGCGCATGGTGATGCGGCCGTGCACATTACGTCCGGATTTCTTCGACTGCCGCTCAACCAGCGAGGCGACCGGCTTTCCCTTATGCAGGCCCGGCGTGACAACCTTGACCAGGCCGCGACGGCCCGGAGAAGTCGGTTTGACTTTGACTAACATTACTTCACCTCCCCTTCAGCAAAGGTGATTTCCTGGCCGGCCTTGAGGCAGACATAGGCTTTTTTCCACGAGCTGCGACGGCCGACAAACCGGCCGAAGCGTTTCTCCTTGCCGCGAACATTGACGATGCGGACGGTCTGGACTTCGAGCTTCTCGTCCTTCTTGCTCAACATTGTCTCGACTGCAGCTTTGATCTCCGGCTTGGTCGCATCGCTGACCACCCGGAAAACTACTTGATTATGTTTTTCACCGACCAATGTGCTCTTCTCCGAAATTACCGGGGCGAGCAAGATCTGCGCCAGACGCTCTGTATTAAATGTACTCATGCCAGCAGCTCCTCTATCTTGCCTACAGCAGCCTTGGTCATCAGCACCTTGCCGAAACGAATCAGGCTGACTGGATCAGCATGACCAACATCCACCACCATGACGTTCATCAGGTTGCGTGATGACAGTTGCAGGTTCTCGTCCAGACTGTCGGTGATGATCAGCACATCGTCCATACCCATGCCCTGCAGTTTTTGGGCAAGCAGCTTGGTCTTGGGCGCATCGATGGTGAACTTGTCAACGACGACCAGACGATCTTCACGGGCCAGTTGCGACAGAATTGACAACATTCCGGCACGGTACATCTTGCGATTGAGCTTGTGCGAGTAGTTCTCGTCCGGCGAATTTGGAAAAGTCCGACCACCGCCGCGCCACAGCGGACTGGAGGTCATGCCGGCGCGTGCACGTCCGGTGCCCTTTTGCCGCCACGGTTTCTTGGTTGAATGTTTTACCGTGCCGCGATCCTTCTGCGCCCGGGTGGCCAGGCGCGCATTGGCCATGTACGCGGTCACCACCTGGTGTACCAGCGCTTCGTTGTATTCGCGGCCGAACGCAGCATCCGACGCCGCCATTTTGGCGGTAGGCTTGCCCTGATCGTTAATTACGTTAAGTTCCATTGCTCGCCTCTACTTCGCCGGGGCGGCAGCCTTGCCGCCTTGTTTGACTGCTGCTGGACGTCGTGCCCGTACTGCCGGCAGAACCATGACATCGCCGCCGCGCGATCCGGGCACTGCGCCACGGATCAAGAGAAGATTACGCTCCGCGTCGATACGCACGATTTCCAGCGATTGCTGGGTACGCTTTACCGCACCCATGTGTCCAGGCATCTTCTTGCCGGGGAACACGCGACCGGGATCCTGCGCCATGCTGATCGAACCAGGCGAGTTATGCGACAACGAGTTACCGTGAGTGGCGCGGTTTGACGAAAAATTGTGGCGCTTGATGACGCCGGTAAAACCTTTGCCTTGCGATACGCCGGTTACATCGACGTACTGCCCGACCTGGAAAATGGTAGCCGATACCGCGCCACCAACCTTGAGCTCCGCCAGTTTGTCAGGCGCAACGGTAAATTCGCGCAACACCCGCCCAGCTTCCACGCCCGCCTTGGCAAAGTGGCCGGCAGCCGGTTTGAGCACGCGTGACGCGCGACGTTTGCCGAACGCGAGCTGCACGGCCGAGTAGCCGTCAGTTTCCGGGGTCTTGATCTGGGAGACGCGATTGTTTGATACGTCAACGACAGTCACGGGAATAGTATCCCCGTCATCGGTGAAGATCCGCGTCATGCCGATTTTACGGCCGACTAATCCTAAACTCATGTTTTGTACCTTTTTATTAAAGGCGCCGACTGCAATTGGCCGGCAAATCCATTCGTGAATGCCGCCGCCTGGGCGTCGGCCTCACACCACTACAACTTGATTTCCACATCCACCCCAGCGGGGAGGTCCAATTTCATCAGCGCATCAACCGTCTTGTCTGTCGGGTCAATGATGTCCATCAGTCGCAGGTGACTGCGAATTTCCAACTGTTCGCGCGACGTCTTGTTGACGTGCGGTGAGCGCAGCAGGTCGAAGCGCTGTTTGCGCGTCGGCAACGGAATCGGACCTTTGACCACAGCTCCGGTGCGTTTTGCCGTTTCCACGATTTCCTGGGCCGACTGATCGATTAAACGATAGTCGAACGCCTTCAGGCGGATACGGATTTTCTGACTTTTCACGGCTGCCATGTTTTTTACTCAATTACTTTCGCGACGACGCCGGCGCCGACTGTTTTGCCACCCTCGCGGATGGCGAAGCGCAGCCCCTCTTCCATCGCGATGGGCTGAATCAGCGCCACCGTGATCGATATGTTGTCCCCGGGCATCACCATCTCCGTGCCCTTCGGCAGTTCGATGGAGCCCGTCACGTCCGTCGTGCGGAAGTAGAACTGCGGACGGTAACCATTGAAGAACGGCGTATGCCGACCGCCCTCGTCCTTCGACAGCACGTAGATCTCGGCCGCAAACTTGGTGTGTGGCGTGATCGAGCCCGGCTTCGCCAGCACTTGTCCGCGCTCCACCTCTTCGCGCTTGGTGCCGCGCAGCAAAATACCCACGTTGTCGCCCGCCTGCCCCTGGTCCAGCAGCTTCCTGAACATCTCCACACCCGTGCAGACGGTCTTCAGCGTCGGCTTCAGCCCGATGATTTCGATCTCTTCGCCCACCTTGACGATCCCGCGCTCCACCCGGCCCGTCACCACCGTGCCGCGACCCGAGATCGAGAACACGTCTTCCACCGGCATCAGAAACGCACCGTCCAGTGCCCGCTTCGGCTCCGGAATGTAGCTGTCCAGGGCGTCAGCCAGCTTCATGATCGCCACTTCACCCATCTCCCCGGTGTCCCCTTCCAGCGCCTTTAACGCCGAGCCGATGATGATCGGGGTATTCTCACCCGGAAACTCATACTTGGTCAGCAGCTCGCGCACCTCCATCTCCACCAGCTCCAGCAACTCCTTGTCATCCACCATGTCCGCTTTGTTCATGAACACGATGATGAAGGGCACGCCGACCTGGCGGGCGAGCAGAATGTGTTCGCGGGTCTGCGGCATCGGGCCGTCGGCGGCTGATACCACCAGAATGGCGCCGTCCATCTGCGCCGCACCCGTGATCATGTTCTTCACATAATCCGCGTGCCCCGGGCAGTCCACGTGCGCGTAGTGCCGCTTCGAGGTCTCATACTCCACGTGCGCCGTATTGATCGTGATCCCGCGCGCCTTCTCCTCCGGCGCCGCATCAATCTGCGCGTAGGCCTTCGCCTC
>JAQBGW010000081.1:0-2631 GCA_032128415.1 Betaproteobacteria bacterium
CCGCTATTCGATCACCCGGTCGGCGCGAAGCAGTAGGCCATCCGCCCCGGTGCGACGGCGCGCAATGGGGCTTATGTCGCCTCGCGAGCCGCTATTGGTAAACGCTACTTTATCTGCTCGAACGCCCAACTCGGAATATCGCCGCTGTTGGGCGGAACGGTCAACCAATGATCGGGCTTCTTCGCAATCGCTCGCCCTGCATCAAATGCTTCACGCATCTGTTTCGGGTCAAAGGCGAGCGGGTCCTTGCCGATGTTTACGTTGTCGGGAATCGCAACCATTTTGAAGTTGTAGCCTAGAACTTTGGCGCCGAAATAGGACCGCGTCATCGCCGTCAGCATGGACTGGTCCATCATCACGCTGACGGTCGTGGCGGCCACGTCACCGAGAGCCTTGCGCAAGGCCTCGGGCGGGTTTTGCAGCCTGCCGTTGTCGACCAGATATATGTTGCCCGGCCCATAAAGTGGCGGCGGGGGGCGCGTAGCCCCGCCCATTCCTGCGATGACGACATTCGAACGGGCGGCCCCGTCGACGAACAGGTGGCCATCGATTTCCACCGGCGGAAAGACGATAGGGAACGATGCAGAGGCGAGCAACACCTGACGATACAGCTCGAGGTTGCCACTCTTCGCGATCAGCGACATATGCCAGACCCAGGTCTGGCCGTAATCGATGTTGGTCGTGCCTACGAACAGGAATCGGTTTTCGTTGGCCGCGGCGGCCACGCGTTCCAGCGTCTCCGCGGTAATGAATTTGGCGATCAGCTCCCGCAGCGGTGCGGTGTCTGACAGCGAATCAGCGCCGAACGCGAGGCTGAAGAGCCCTCTTTCAGTATGAACGTCTTTCTTGGAGATCTTCGTGTACATCTCTTCGAGCTGGGCGTCGTCGGCCGGGGTGCCGAGCAGAGCGTGGGTCGCCAGCAAAGCACCGGTGCTCACACCGCCGACCATATCGAACTTGGGCCGTTGACCGCTTTCGCGCCAACCGGTTAGCAGGCCGGCACCAAAGGCGCCGTTCTGGCCGCCACCCGAGAGGGACAGAATATTGAGCGCGTGCCCGCGCGTGCGCTCCAACTGACGGACGAAATTTTCGCCGGCCGCCGCAGCCGCGGCGAACAGGGGCGAAATCCGCTCCGGATTCAGCGGATCGTGTCCATTCGGCAGCATGGCATATGCCGGAGGCTTTAGTGAAAGCACCCGTTCCGGAGTTGATGCACAACCCGCCAGCAGCAGCGCTGTCACAACACCTGCGAAAATAATCAACTTTTTGTGTCTCATATTGATTTCCATTCTGCTCATCAGGAAGCAAGTCTCTATTGACCCGCCCTTACATTATGCTTTGAATCAATGCGAACGAACGCCCAACAGATAGGAAAGTCTATCCGCCCCTGGCCGCACTGCGCCGCACGATTTGCCCATTCTCCAGAAGTGGCTCCGCAAATCTGAACAGCGCGATAAGTGGGAACTCCGGGCATTATGCTAGGCCGAAGCCGGCTTGGCGAAAAGGAGTGTTTGATGGTCAAGAAATCAGCGCGGCGTAACCGCCGCACCCACAGCGCAGTGTTCAAGGCGCAGGTGGCGCTGGCCGCTTTGCGGGAAGACCGCACGATGGCCGAGCTGTGCCAGAAGTTTGAACTGCATCCGAACCAGATCACCGAATGGAAGCGGCAGCTGCTTGAGCGCGCGGCGGAGGTCTTCGAGGCCGGTGCGCGGCCAGATCCGGTGAACCTGGCGCCGCTGCACGCCAAGATCGGGCAACTCGCGCTGGAGAACGATTTTTTGGAAGGCGCGCTCACCAAAGCCGGATTGCTGAGCGCAAAGCCATGATCGACCGTGAGCACGACCTGAGCATCACGCGCCAGGCGAAGCTGCTGGAGATCAGCCGGGGAACGGTGTACTACCTGCCCCGGCCTGTGAGCCCGGCCGATCTGGCGCTCATGCGCAGACTCGACGAGCTGCATCTGGAACACCCCTTCATGGGGGCGCGCATGCTGCGCCGCCAGTTGGCCCGGCAAGGCATTCACGCCGGACGGCGGCACATCGGAACGCTGATGCTGCGCATGGGCATCGAAGCCCTGGCGCCGCAGCCCGGTACCAGCAAAGCAGCGCCGGGACACAAGATCTACCCGTACCTGTTGCGCAAATTGGCAATCACCCGCGCCAACCAGGTCTGGGCGCTGGACACGACTTACGTTCCGATGGCCCGGGGCTTTGTTTACCTCACTGCCGTGGTGGATGTCGCCTCGCGCCGCGTGCTGGCGCACAAGGTGGCGATCACGCTGGAGGCGGTTCACGCCAAGGAGGTGATCGAGCAGGCCTTTGCGCGCTACGGCACCCCTGCGATCGTCAATACCGACCAAGGCAGCCAGTTCACGGCCGAGGAGTTCACCAGTGTCGTGCTGGCCCGGGGCTGCAGGCTGTCCATGGACGGGCGTGGCGCCTGGCGCGACAACGTGTTTGTTGAGCGCCTGTGGCGCAGCGTGAAGTACGAACGGGTGTATCTCAAGGCCTACGACAGCGTGAGCGCAGCGCGCGCCGACATTGCCGATTACCTGGGCTGGTATAACGCGCATCGCAGTCATTCAAGCCTGGAACGGCTCACGCCGGATGAGAAGTACCTGGCTGCGCTGCC
>JAQBGW010000082.1:0-17116 GCA_032128415.1 Betaproteobacteria bacterium
TTCGTCTGGGGCCTGATTGCCTCGATGTACCTCGGCAACATTGCCGGACTGATCGTGGTGCTGACCTGCGTGCCGCTGTTCGCCGCGATCCTGAGGATTCCGTTCTCGGTGATCGCGCCGATCATCATCGTGATCTGCGCGATCGGGGCCTATACGGTGCATAACGCCGACTTCGACATTTACATGATGGTGGTGTTTGGTTTCGTTGGTTACCTGTTCAAAAAGCTCGCCTATCCACTTGCGCCGCTGGTGCTGGCACTGGTGCTGGGGGATCGAGCCGAAGCTTCGTTCCGTCAGGCGATGCTGGTGTCGCATCGCGACATGTCAGTCTTCTTCTCCAACATGCTGGTCGGCACGCTCACCAGCCTTGCGCTGCTACTGCTCTTTTGGCCGCTGATTTCGTTGCTCATCAGCAAGGTGCGCCAGCGCTTACATTGATTTTTCCGGCTTTGCTTCAGCCGGCCTGGCGTTTCCGGGAGGAATGGCTGGGGCGGTAGGCGAATTCCACGGTCCAGGCGGGTATGCCTGGGCCGTGTTTTTTTGTGGTCCGGCTTATTTCTTTTTTGCGCTGCTCGGATTCAGGCTGGTGATGCGGCCGCTTTCGGTGCCGGCAGTTTCATCGATGACGGCATTGATCAGTGTGGGTTTGCGCGAGCGGACGGCTTCTTCCACGGCCTTGCGCAGTTCCGCCGGAGTCGTGGCATGCACGCCGACGCCGCCGAAGGCCTCCATCAGCTTGTCATAGCGCGCGCCCTTGACGAACACGGTGGGTGCCACGTCGGGGCCGCCGGTCGGGTTGACGTCGGTGCCGCGGTAAACGCCGTTGTTGTTGAAGACCACTACGCAGACTGGCAGGTTGTAGCGGCAGATGGTCTCGACTTCCATGCCGGAGAAGCCGAAGGCACTGTCACCCTCCACGGCGATTACCGGCTGGCCGCTGACCACGGCAGCCGCGACGGCAAAGCCCATGCCGACGCCCATCACGCCCCAGGTGCCGACGTCGAGGCGCTTACGCGGCTTGTACATGTCCACGATGCTGCGGGTGAAGTCCAGTGCGTTGGCGCCTTCGTTGACCAATATGGCGTCCGGATTAGCCTTGACGATGTCGCGCATCACGTTCAGCGCGCTGTGGAAATTCATTGGCGTTGGGTTTTTGGCCAGAGTCTCGCCCATCTTGGCGATGTTCTTGTCCTTGCGCTCAGTGATGGCGCCCAGCCAGTCCGCGGACGGCTTGGGCCAGCCGGCACCCATGGCGTTAATACCGCCCAGCATGGCCGATACGCAGGAACCGATGTCACCGACCACCGGAGCGTCGATGCGGACATTACTGTCCGCCTCCTGCGGCGAGATGTCGATCTGAACGAACTTCTGGCCGCCCCAGGCCTTGTGGTCCTTGCCGCCCCAGGTCTTGCCCTTGCCATGCGATAAGAGCCAGTTCAGACGCGCGCCGATCAGCCTCACCACGTCGGCTTCGGGCAGCACATAAGAGCGGGCCGCGGCTGCGGACTGCGGGTGCGTGTCGGGCAACAGGCCTTTGGCCATGGACATCGGCAAATAGGGGATGCCGGTTTGCTCGACCAGGGCGCGGATATCGGCATCGGCCTGGGCGTAGGCTGCACCTTTGCCCAGCACGATCAGCGGGCGTTTGGCACCCTTGAGCAAATCGAGGGCGCGTTTGACGGCGTCCGGGGCCGGGATCTGGCGCGGGGCCGGATCGACCACTTTGATCAGCGAGGCCTTGCCGGCAGCTGCGTCCATGCTCTGCGCGAACAGCTTGGCCGGGAGGTCGAGATAGACGCCGCCCGGGCGACCGGAGACCGCGGCGCGGATGGCGCGTGCGATGCCCACACCGATGTCTTCGGCGTGCAATACGCGGAACGCAGCCTTGCACAGCGGCTTGGCGATGGCCAACTGGTCCATTTCCTCGTAGTCACCCTGCTGCAGGTCGACGATCTCGCGCTCGCTGGAGCCGCTGATGAGGATCATCGGAAAGCAATTGGTGGTGGCGTTGGTCAGTGCGGTCAGGCCGTTCAAGAAGCCCGGAGCCGACACCGTCAGGCAGATGCCGGGCTTTTGCGTCAAGAAGCCGGCGATGGCGGCGGCGTTGCCGGCGTTTTGCTCATGGCGGAACGAAATCACGCGTAGGCCAGCGGCCTGTGCCTTGCGCGTGAGATCGGTGATGGGGATGCCGGGCAGACCGAAGATCGTGTCGATACCGTTGAGTTTGAGGGCATCGATGACCAGATGAAAGCCGTCGGTCAGTTCTGGTGATTGCGTATCAGTCGTCATGTTGGATTGCCTCACGTTCTTGCGGTCGATTGAACAGGTGTTTTTCTAAGCTGAATTTCTGCCGTAGACAGTTAACGAGACTGAATAATCCCGAATCACGGCAGGTTGACGCTCACTAAGAGCAGCTGTTTTTTAATCAAAAGTATCATAGGGGCAGCCCTCATGATTACTCTTGACCCCGGTCAATTTTTGCAACAGACCGGTCTAATTTGCCCTTCACTCAATGGGTATTGCGAAGTATCAAACGCACACACGTTTCATGTTGTCGGGCGTTCGAAAACTTCTCGCGCTGCTGTAGCCGGTCAGATTTTGCCGCGCCGCTTGAGACGGCTCAGCGTTTCCGGAGACAGATTCAGGTAGGAGGCGAGCTCCTTTTTCGGCAGACGCTCGGCCAGTTCGGTGTGCTTGCGCATGAAGCGTTGCACCCGTCCCGGCGCATCGAGTAGATGCAAGGTGATGGTGTGCGCCATGACTTCGCTCATCAGTCGCATCACTTCAAACTCGAACTCCCCCTTGATTTTGGCATGCCGCTCGAGGAACGCAGCCCACTGCAGCATCGACAACTTGGCTGCGCGCACACGCGTGACGGCGCGTATCGAATACGGCATCGGCATCTTTAAACGCCATGCGGCGTAGCTGGTGTCGATGTCACTTTCGGCCGCAAAACGCAAAATCATTTCCTTGCCCTGCGCATTGGAAACAGTCCGTTTCAAAATGCCGTCGATGACGAAATATTGCTCCATGGCGTGCGCGCCCTGGAGTTCCAGAGTTTCACCCTTGGTATAGTCAATAATTTCCAGCAACAGCTCGAATTCTTTCCACTGCGCCACGCCGAGGTTTTTCAAAACCATGTTTTGCCGCAATTGCAGGCGGATGATTTTGGACTGGGGATGGAGCACAAGCTGGGTCATGATCGTCAGCCGAAAGCAGGATGTTGAATTTTATAACTATTTATAACTATTTGTTTTTTTTGGATAAATTATTGGAGTTGAATCTTGACTCTGGTCAAGGCCAGGATGGCAGCCATTACCTATAGTTGCGCCCTCTTGCAATGTACACTGCTGTGAATCATAACGGGCAGGATGCCTTTCATCCGCCGCAGAATTTTTGGAGATCAGTATGGAAGCTTTGAAGGGTGTTCGAATTCTCGATATGACGCACGTGCAGGCGGGCCCGACGTGCTCGCAACTGCTGGCGTGGTTGGGTGCTGATGTCATTAAATTCGAGCCGCCGCAGGGCGACGCGACGCGTGGTCAGTTGCGCGATGTGCCGAACGCCGACAGTCTGTATTTTACGATGCTCAACTGCAACAAGCGGTCGATCACTGTCAACATGAAATCGGTTGATGGCAAGACGGTATTCGTTGATCTGCTGAAAAAATGCGACATCATCATGGAGAATTTCGGGCCCGGCGTGCTTGACCGCTTCGGCTTCACCTGGGAAAAAATCCACGAAATCAATCCCAAGATCGTCATGGGTTCGATCAAGGGCTTCGGTTCAAGCGGGCCTTACGCCGAATTCAAGGCCTATGAGAACGTGGCTCAGGCCATGGGCGGCGCCATGAGTACCACCGGCGTCCCCGACGGCCCGCCATTCGTCACCGGCGCGCAGATCGGCGACTCCGGAACGGGGCTCCATCTGGCGATCGGGTTGCTGGCTGCGCTGCATCAGGCCAACCGTACCGGTCAGGGGCAGTACGTCGAAGTGGCGATGATGGACGGCGTGATGAATCTGTGCAGGGTCAAGTGGCGTGACCATCAGCGGTTGACCCGGCAAGCGTTGGCGGAATATTCGGTGCCGACTTACCAGAACATGGGAGATGTGCCACGGGCGGGGAACGATTCCGGCGGCGGTCAGCTTGGCAATGCGATTCATTGCAAGCCTCACGGCGCAAACGACTGGCTCTACATCGTGGTGCAGGAGGCTGTCTGGGATGCGATCGCCAAGCGGATCGGCCCCGACCTCGGCATGCCGGACCTCGCGACCGACTCGAAGTTTTCGACCATCGGCGAGCGGCGCAAGAATCAGCAACTGATGTGGACACTGATCACCAAGTTCGCGGAGAAATTCACCAAACGCGAATTCATGGCCATACTCAATCCGCTGGATGTGCCATGCGGGCCGATCATGTCCACCGAAGATCTCGCCAACGACGAGCATATCCGCGGCCGCGACATGTATGTCGAACTCGATCATCCGCAACGCGGCAAGTGGTGGAACGTCGGCATGCCCATCAAACTGTCGGCCTCGCCTGCGGTCATCAAGCGTTCCCCGCTGCTCGGTGAGCATACCGACGAGGTGTTGAAGGACGTACTCGGTTATGGCGACGAACAGATCGGCAAACTGAAGACCGCGGGTGCGTTTAGCGCGCCGCCGAAGAAAAAAGCCTGAGCATCGCTGCAGGCAGATCAAAAGGAATCAAGGCATGAAAATCGCAATCATCGGTCAGCAGGATTTTGGCAAGACGGTGCTCGATGCGTTCCTCGAGCGTAAGGATGACGTGGCCGGCGTGTTCTGCGCGCCGGAGAAGCCGGGCGCAAAACCTGATCCGTTGCGCACTGCAGCCGAAGAGCACGGGTTAAAGGTGTTCCAGTTTCCGTCATTGCGGGTGCCCGAAGCGCACGATGCGCTGAAGGCGCTGAAGGTTGATATCGGCGTGATGGCCTATGTGTTGCAGTTCGCGCCCGATACGTTCACGCATCTGCCGCGACTGGGCACCATTCAGTTTCATCCTTCACTGTTGCCGAAATACCGCGGTCCTTCATCGATCAGCTGGCCGATTATCCGTGGCGATACCAAAACCGGCCTGACTATTTTTCGGCCGAATGAAGGCCTCGACGAAGGCCCGGTGATTCTGCAGAAACACTGTGACATCGGCCCCGACGAAACCATCGGCGAGGTGTACTTCAACAAGCTGTTCCCGATGGGTGTGAAAGCCATAATCGAGGCCGCAGACCTGGTTTTCACCGGCAAGCACACGGAGACAGTGCAGGACGAATCTGCAGCGAGTTACGAAGGCTGGTGCCGTGCCGGCGAAGCGCATATTCAGTGGGCGAGCCATGTGGATTTTGTCTATAACGTGATTCGCGGTACCAATCCGGCGCCCGGTGCGTGGACCACGCTGAACGGCAAGAAGGTGCAGATATTCGACGCCCGCAAGCACCTGTTCCGCAAGTATGGCGATGTGCCGGGCAAGGTCGGCGAAGTGGCCGAGGTGACTGACAGCAGCTTCAAAGTTACGGCGCAGGGCGGTGTGATCGAAGTGTTGCGCGCACGTGGCGAGGACGGTAAAAAACTGTCCGGGGGTGATTTTGCCCGTGCTCAAGGTCTCGCCAAAGGTGCATTGTTGGGAACCTGAACGGTCGTATTTGCGACGGTTGGTGCTGGGCCACGCTGCGGCGTAACCTTGTATTTTCAGAAGTAACTATTTGATTTTTAACATATTTTTTCATATCCTCGTCAGCCCCCTGATGTGCTGATGTGCATGCGCTACGTTCATCGGCGTTCCAGCGCCGATCGTCGGGAGCCGCTTCTGCTAGTGTGATGTTTGGCACCCAAATGCCAAAAAAGCCCAAATCGGCCAGGCAGATATCGTAAAATCCATGTGAAGCATCGTCGTTAAGCCATTCACCTGAAACAAGAAAATACCGCAAGACGGGCGCGCAAGGGATGAAACTGGGGTTCTGGAAATCCGACTGGTTTACTGGGTTGATCGTCGTCGTCGCTATGCTGGTGGCGTCGCGGGGTGATCTGATCCAGAGCCTGGAGCGCAAGGCCTACGACCTTGGCGTCCAGGCGGTGTCGCGTACGCCTTCGGATCGCATCGCGGTTATCGCCATTGATGACAGCAGTATCGCCAACATCGGTCGCTGGCCGTGGTCGCGTGATGTGCAGGCGCGCATGATTGATTTGCTCGGCGGTGCCAAGGCCAAGGTTGTTGCCAACACCACATTTTTCTTCGAGCCGCAGCGGGACGCTGGTCTTGCATACATTGAAAAATTGCTGCCGATGCAGAAGGCGCTTGCACCGGGAGTTGCCAGTGACGCGATGGGCGTCGTGCTGGCCGATGCCGAGGTTGCCCTCAATACCGACCGGAAACTCGCCGACAGCATCAAGCGTGCCGGTAATGTCGTGCTGCCGCTGGTATTCCAACAGTTGGCTGAGCCGCAGGGCAAACCTGACCAGCCGTTGCCGGATTACGTGACGGCCAATGCGCTGGACATGCCGTCCGGCACGGATAATTTACCGCCGCCTGGTGTATTTCCGCTGATACCCATCGACGTTATCGGCAGCGCGGTGTCCGGCATTGGTCATTTGAACGCGAATAACGATGTGGATGGTGCTGTGCGCTCCGAGCCGCTGCTGGTGCGTTATTACGACAAGGTGTATCCCGCGCTGTCGGTACTGATCGCGGCGCGCAGCCTGAATCTTGGCGTTGCCGACATCAAGCCGACCTGGGGCGAGGCGCTGCATCTCGGCAAACTGCGGGTGCGCACGGATGCTGAATTGCGCATGCATACGTTTTTTTACGCCGATCGCGACGGGCGATTACCATTCCCGGTGGATTCGTTTTTTGATGTGCTGAGCGGCAAAGTGCCGGCAGCCAAATTTCAGGACAAGATCGTGTTGATCGGCGCGACCGCTGCCGGACTGGGCACGGCGCAAGTGACCCCGCTGTCGCCGGCTACAGCCCCGGTGCTGACACTGGCGCATACCGTATCGAGCATACTCGGCGAGCATTTCTTCGTAACGCCGTCGTGGGGCATCTGGGTGCAGATCGGGGTGTTTCTTGCTGTGGCGCTGTTCATCATCATCGCGTTGCCACGGTTGCGCGCCGGTCTTGCGGCATGGATCAGCCTCGGTATTGGTGCCGCGCTGATCGGGGCACACTTCGGATTGATGGTGAGCCAGTTGACATGGATTCCCTTGATGGCCTCGGTAGCGCTGCTGGCCGTGGGCTACGGATCACTGACGACCAAGCGTTTCCTGGTGACCGAGCGCGGCAAGGAAAAGTCCGACGCCGAATCTGCGGAGTCCAATCGCATGCTTGGCATTGCCTACCAGGCGCAAGGACAACTGGATCTTGCGTGGGACAAGTTCCGTCAGTGCCCGCTGGCGGATGCATTGATGGAGAACCTCTATGCTCTGGCGCTGGATTTTGAACGCAAGCGCCAATTCAACAAAGCGGAATCGGTATTCGGTTACATGGCCGAGTTCAATCCGAAATTCCGCGACCTGGAGCAACGCCTGACACGTGCCAAGGCGCTGTCGGAAACGGTCATACTCGGTGGTGCGCAGGGTCACCCCGGCGGCACCATGATGCTGCCCGGCGGCGGCATGGAAAAGCCGATGCTGGGCCGCTACCAGATCGAGAAGGAACTGGGCAAAGGCGCGATGGGCGTGGTCTATCTCGGCAAGGATCCGAAGATCGGGCGCGTTGTGGCAATCAAGACCATGGCCTTGTCGCAGGAGTTTGAGGGTGATGAGCTGGTCGAGGTCAAGGAGCGGTTTTTCCGCGAAGCAGAGACGGCGGGGCGCCTGACTCATCCCAATATTGTCACCATTTATGATGCGGGTGAAGAGCACGATCTGGCCTATATTGCGATGGAATTTCTGAAGGGTCGCGACCTGGCGCCGTTTACCAAAAAGGATGCTTTGTTGCCGCTGCCGCTGGTGCTGTCGATCGTCGCGCGTGTCAGCGAGGCGCTCGGTTATGCGCATACACAAAGCGTTGTACATCGCGATATCAAGCCGGCAAACATCATGTATGAACCCGACAGCGATACCGCAAAAGTCACTGACTTTGGCATTGCCCGTATCACCGATTCTTCCAAGACCAAGACCGGGATGGTGCTCGGAACGCCATCGTATATGTCACCGGAGCAGCTCTCTGGCAAGAAAGTGGAAGGTCGTTCCGACCTGTTTTCCCTGGGCGTGATGCTCTACCAGATGCTCAGCGGCAGCTTGCCGTTCCAAGGGGAGTCCATGGCGCAACTGATGTTCAAGATTGCCAATGAACAGCACGCCGATATTCGCACTTTGAACGCGAAGTTGCCGACCTGTGTTGCAGCTGTTACCAACAAGGCCCTGGCCAAGGATCCCGATCAGCGTTACCAGTCCGGTGACCAGATGGCCAAGGCGATCCGACTTTGTCTGGGCACACTCGCTGCGGTGCCGAAACCCATGCCTGCGGCATCCGAGGCGGCGTGATGAGCGACTTGTCGAAGGTGATCGAAGTCACCACAGCTACCCATTCCGGGATGGTGCGCTCGCATAATGAAGACAGCATAGCTGCGGACGCCACGTCAGGGCTGGCAGTGCTGGCTGACGGCATGGGCGGGTACAATGCCGGAGAAGTGGCCAGTGGTATTGCGGTGGCGATAATCAGCACCGAAATGAAAAAGGCGCTGACCGCTCTCAACGGTGATCTGGATGCTGCGACTGCGAAGCGATTGGTGGGCGAGCATGCGATACGCGCCAACAATGCCATTTACCAGGCGTCACAGAGCCAACCGCAATATGCGGGCATGGGCACCACGCTGGTAGTTGCGTTCTGGCACGACAATTTCCTGATCGTCGGCCATATCGGCGATTCCCGCCTTTATCGCATGCGCGCCAGCAAGCTGGAGCAAGTGACGCGTGACCATTCGCTGTTGCAGGAGCAGATTGACAGCGGCCTGATTACCAAAGAACAGGCGCGGCATTCACAGAACAAGAATCTGGTGACCCGCGCGGTCGGCATAGACCCTGAGGTGGAGGCCGAAGTACACAGTTACCCGGTGCAGGTAGGCGATATCTACCTGCTGTGTTCGGACGGTCTTAACGACATGGTGACGGATGAAGATATGGAGCTGACGCTGTCATCGCTGCAGGCAAATCTGCCGCTGGCGGCGGCGCAGCTCGTACAGCAGGCGAATGATAATGGCGGGCGCGACAATGTTTCGGTTATTCTGGTGCGTGTTTTGAAAGATTTTTCGGCTCGCACCGGACTGGTCGATCGTTTGAAATCTTGGTTCAAATAAGCCAGGTTCAGCTAAGTAACGAGGATACTATTATGGCAAAGTTGATACTTTCACTCGACGGTTCCGTGATCCGCGATGTGCCGCTCGATAAAGAGCGCGTCATGATCGGACGCAAGGCCTCCAACGAGATCCAGATCGATAATCTGGCGGTCAGCGGCGAGCACGCCTGCATCGTCACGATCCTCAATGACTCGTTTCTTGAGGATATGGGCTCGACCAACGGCACGCTGGTCAATGGCAGCCCGATCAAAAAGCACATCTTGCAGAACAATGATGTGATCGAGATTGGCAAGTACAAACTCAAGTATGTGGCAGGGGCTCCGGCTGCAGGCGCCGTTGCGGGCGGAGGGGATGATTTCGAGAAAACCATGATTCTGCGCGCGCCACCGAAAGCGGCTGCTGCTGCGCCGAAGCCCAGTGAGCCGGCAACTGCGCCGAAATCCAGTGAGCCGGTACCTGCGCCGAAATCCAGTGAGCCGGCACCTGTGCCGAATCCGGGCAACGAGGCGGCGCCTGCACCGAAACCGTCAATGCCTCCGCCGACACCCAAGTCAGTGCAGCCGACGTCGAAACCGGCACAGCCTTCTTCCGCTGCT
This sequence comes from Betaproteobacteria bacterium, assembly GCA_032128415.1. Lineage (GTDB taxonomy): Bacteria > Pseudomonadota > Gammaproteobacteria > Burkholderiales > SG8-41. The sequence continues at coordinate 9,908 of JAQBGW010000082.1, forward strand.
CCCGCTGCGCCGAAGCCCAGTGATGGGCATCCGCTGGCTGCAGTGCAAATTCTGACCGGACCCAGCGCGGGCAAGGAACTGGAGTTGACGAAGAACCTGACGACGCTGGGTAAGCCGGGGTTGCAGGTTGCCGTCATAACCCGGCGTCCACAGGGTTATTTCATCACGCATGTCGAGGGCGCCAAGTTTCCGGTGATCAACGGCAAGATGATTGATGCGCAGGCGCAGCCGCTGCAGGATCACGATGTGGTCGAGTTGGCCGGCGTCAAAATGGAGTTTTTCATCAAGAAGTGATACAGCGACGCGTGATCCGGTACCCACTGGCGCATACCGGAAATTGTGTCGTGTCCGGGCAGCGCGAGGATCCCGCGGTTCGGGACACTGCTTAGGGAATCAGGGTGAAAAAGAATCTCGCGCGGATTGTAATAGGCATGGTGATTGTTGTCCTGTTTCTCGGGCACACCATCAGCCTGTTCCGGCTGCCGCTGCTCGAAAAACTCGAAGCCATCGTTTATGACACGCGGTTGCGGCTGACTATGCCGCGTACTGTTGATCCACGCGTCGTCATTCTTGACATCGACGAAAAAAGCCTGCTGGAAAAGGAAAAAGGCGGCGAAGGCCGTTGGCCATGGCCGCGCGACCGTCTGGCCTTGCTGCTCGACAAGCTGTTCGACAAGTACGGCATTGCGGTTGTCGGGTTCGACGTGGTGTTTGCCGAACGCGACGAATCTTCCGGTATCCGCGTCCTCGAGCGTCTCAGTCAGCACGAACTGAAGGGTGTGCCGCAGTTTCAATCGGCATTCGAAAAGGTGCGGCCGCAACTCGAGTATGACGACATTTTTGCAAGCAAGATGAAGGGCCGTGCCGTCGTGCTGGGACACGTGTTCCTCAGCGACGATCCCGCCAATGCCAGCAAGAAGGGCATGCTGCCGCCGCCGGTGCTGCCGGCGGGAGCGTTCGGCACCCGCGAGGTCGGCGTAACTTCGTGGTCGGGCTACACCGCGAACCTTGAGCGGCTGCAGCGCGCCGCGATGAGCGCTGGACATATCAATCCGCTGCCCGACCCCGATGGGGTTTCACGGCGCGTGCCGATGCTCGTCGAGTATGGCGGCGCCTACTATGAACCGCTGTCGCTGGCGATGGTGCGTGCCGTGCTTGGCAACCCTCCGGTAGTGCCGGTGGTCAGCGACGACGGTAAAACGACCGACTACAGCGGGCTTGAAGGAATCAAAACCGGCCCTTTCCAGATCCCCGTCGACAATCAGGCCGCGGCCCTGGTGCCTTATCGCGGTGCCAAGGGCAGTTTCCGGTATTACTCGCTGGTGGATGTGCTGCACGAGCGCATTCCGGTGGAAGAGCTGAAAGGCAAAATCGCGCTCATTGGTACGACGGCGCCCGGTCTTCTGGATTTGCGGGCAACCCCGGTGGATCCGGTGTTTCCAGGAGTGGAGATACACGCCAATCTGATCGGCGGCATACTCGACGGCAACATCAAACAACGCCCGCCGTATGTCGTGGGGGCAGAGTTCGTGTTGCTGCTGCTCTCTGGCGTGGCGCTAGGCATTCTGCTGCCTATGTTGACGCCGCTCAAGTCCATGCTGGTCACCGCGTTCGTGCTGGTGACCGTGGTCGTCACAAATCTGCTGGTATTCCATACGGGGCATCTGGTGTTGCCACTGGCTTCCGGGCTGATGCTGATCCTCATTTTGTTCACTTTTAACATGGCTTATGGTTTTCTGGTTGAAGCGCGCGGTACGCGGCTGATCACCGGCTTGTTCGGCCAATATGTCCCACCGGAACTGGTGGAGGAAATGGCGCGCAATCCCGAACAGTTCAACATGCAGCCGCGGGCCGAGGAACTCTCGGTGCTGTTTGCAGATGTGCGCGGATTTACCTCGATCTCGGAAAGTCTGAGCCCCGAGGATTTGTCGATCTATATCAATGACTACCTGACGACCATGAGTCTGGTGATACGCGAAGGCCACCGCGGCACACTCGACAAGTACATCGGCGACGCGGTGATGGCTTTCTGGGGCGCTCCGGTGGCAGATCCGAACCACGCGCAGAATGCCGTGCTGGCGGCGCTCAATATGATGAAGCAGTCGGCAGTACTCAACCGCAAGTTTCATGAAAAGGGCTGGCCGCCGTTTGCCATCGGCGTCGGTGTTAACTCCGGCGTCATGCGGGTCGGTGACATGGGTTCGCAGATCCGCAAGGCGTATACGGTGATGGGCGACGCCGTGAATCTGGGCTCGCGGCTGGAAGGCATCACCAAGCAGTACGGAGCGGATATCATCATCGGTGAGTTCACCAAATCGAAAATCTCCGGCATCGTGCTGCGCGAAATCGATATGGTGCAAGTCAAGGGCAAAGACACCCCCGTGGTGATCTACGAGCCGGTTGGACTGGAAGGTGAAGTGGACCAGGCCAAGCTTGACGAAATCAAACTGTGGAATCAGGCGCTGCGTTATTACCGGGCGCAGGATTGGGACATGGCCGAACTGCAGCTGATCAATCTCCAGAAAATCGCGGCCAAACCTTATCTCTATGAGGTGTTTATCGAGCGTATTGCGGGATTCCGTGCCGATCCGCCGGACCCGCAATGGGTCGGCGTCCACAGGTTCGATACCAAGTGATGCTGTTGGCCAATATGGGAATGCACTGGAGCATGGGCAGCGATTCCAGCCAATCGAGTTGTGCCGGCAGCGGGTAGTCACTTGAATTCAGGGGCACCGATCACGATGAAACTTAAAATTTAATAATTAAATCAATTGGTTACAATATTTTCAACCGAATTGCACAAGTGAATGCCGAGCGCAAACGGGCTGTTATTTTTAAACATATTATTCCTGGACTATTGGCGGCAGAATTGGCCAAACTTGCGGTGGATACAGCCGTTTGTGTGACACACTTCAAGCTTCGGAAAGTGAAAACTATCATGGGCAGGTGGGGGTGAAGATGCCGCAGCGTCGGGCACGGATGATCGCGTCAGGTATTTGAGATTCAGGCAGGACGCCGTGTGCAGGGGCCACGGTCAGCAGCGCCGCAATTGAAAACGAGAGGTGATCTATGAGCACTGTACTCCAGAGCAAACCGGTCGCCGCCGACAACCTGGCGGAAAAGCTCAACTTCCAGCAGAAGTTGCAGACGGTAACGAACAAGATTCACGCGACCAAGAATATCGACGAAATCATTCTTGAACTGTCGCAGGAATTGTGCAACCTGTTCGGCGCCGATCGCTTGACAATTTACCTGCTCAGCGAGGACAAGGGCTCGATCATCTCGAAGGTCAAGACGGGTCTCACTTCATTCAAGGATATCAAACTGCCGATCAATGAGCAGTCGATCGCGGGCTATGTTGCGGCGAGCAAGCGCGTGGCCAACATCCGCGACGTGTACGACGATGCGGAACTCAAGTCCCTCAGCGGGCAACTCAATTTCCTCAAGGCGGTGGACGCAAAAACCGGGTATCGCACCAAGCAGATGCTGGTGGCGCCGGTGCTGGAAGCCAAAACCAAGGATCTGATCGGGGTCGTCCAGATCATCAACAACAAGGCCGGCCAGCCGTTCCCGCCGGTGATGGAAGAGGGTGTCAGTTCCCTGACCGAAACGCTGGCCATCGCTTTCCGCCAGCGCCAGGGTCCGATGATGCAGGTGCGCAGCAAGTATGACGCGCTGGTCACCAATGCCATCATTTCCGGCGAAGAGCTGGAGCTTGCGCAGCGCTCGGCGCGGCGCAAGAACCTTGACGTGGAAACGGTGCTGACCGACGAATTTCAGGTCAAGGTGCCGGCGCTGGGCGACGCGCTGGGCGGCTACTTCGGCGTGCCCTATGAGCCGTTCAAACAGGATCGCATCAAGCCGCCGGAACTGTTGAAGAACATGAACCGCGATTTCTGCAAGACCAACCAGTGGGTACCGCTGGACGATGCCAAAGAGGGGATCGTCGTCATGACGACGGACCCCGAGCGGGTCAAGGCTTCACGCATGGTCAACAACGTGTACCCAAAGAGCAAGATTGTGTTCCGGGTGACGACCACCCGTGAGTTTTTGTCCACCCTCGACCAGATGTTCGGCGGCACTTCCGGCCTGGAGGATTCCGGCAATATTGATGACCTGCTCGGCACGCTGGACGACGAGGAAATGGGCGAACCCGGCGGCGACGACGTCGCATCGGCAGCGGCGGATAATGAACTCGTCAAGCTGGTCAACAAGATTATTATCGATGCCTATCAGCAGGGCGCCTCGGACATCCACATCGAACCCTATCCCGGCAAGGCGAAAACTGAAATCCGCTTCCGTCGCGACGGTTCGCTGCAACCCTACATTCAGGTGCCAGCGAGCTACCGCAGTGCGCTTGTGGCGCGCCTGAAGATCATGTGCGATCTTGATATTTCCGAGCGCCGGCGGCCGCAGGACGGCAAGATCAAATTCAAAAAATATGGACCGCTGGATATAGAACTGCGGGTGGCGACTATCCCGTCAGCGGGCGGCGTCGAAGACATTGTCATGCGGATACTGGCTGCCGGCGAGCCGATTCCGCTGGAAAAACTGGGGTTGACCAATCACAACCTCGAGACGCTGAAGGAAGTCGTGTCCAAGCCGTACGGACTCTTTTTCGTCTGCGGCCCGACCGGTTCCGGCAAAACGACCACGCTGCATTCGGTGCTGGGCTACCTGAACACCTCAGACACCAAGATCTGGACCGCGGAAGATCCGGTCGAGATTACGCAAAAGGGTTTGCGCCAGGTACAGATGAACCCCAAGGCGGGCATGACTTTCGCGGTGGCGATGAAGGCGTTTCTGCGCGCAGATCCGGACATCATCATGGTTGGCGAGATGCGCGACAAGGAGACTGCCGGTACCGGTATTGAAGCGTCGCTGACGGGTCACTTGGTGTTCGCCACATTGCACACCAACAGCGCGCCGGAATCGATCATCCGCCTGCTCGATATGGGTATGGACCCATTCAACTTTGCCGACGCGCTGCTTGGCATTCTGGCGCAGCGTCTGGCCAAGCGCCTGTGCGGCAAATGTAAAAAATCGCATGTCGCGACCGAGGAGGAGATTCACAGCCTGCTGGTCGAATATTCGATCGAATTGAAGAACACTGAACGTTGGAAAAAAGACCCCAAGGCTGCCGAGGCCAAGGTGCTGCAGAGCTGGATCAAGGATTATGGCGGCGACAGCGGCAAACTGATGATACATGACCCTGTGGGCTGTGAAGTCTGCGGCAGCAGCGGTTACAAGGGGCGGGTGGGTTTGCACGAACTGCTGGTCGGCACGGACCCCCTCAAAAAGAACATTCAGGAGCATGCCCGTGTCGCCGAAATGGTGGGCACCGCGCTGGAAGACGGCATGCACACCCTGAAGCAGGACGGCATAGAGAAAGTGTTGATGGGCATTACCGACATGAAACAGGTGCGCGCGGTTTGTATCAAGTAACCCTGGGTTGCCGCTGGTGCATATGAGTCAAATCCAGACCCCGTCGGCGCATCACAACCTGTCGCATCGATTGGGAGAGTTGCTGCGCATTGGCGTTGCGCTGTCCCAGGAGCGTGACATCAACCGGCTGCTCGAAGCCATCCTGATTGCCGCCAAAGACATTACCAATGCCGACGGCGGTACGCTCTACCGCATGTCCGATGACCAGGCGCTGCGCTTCGAAATCATGCGCAATGATACGCTGGGAATCGCCATGGGCGGCACCAGCGGCGTCGAGATCCCGTTCTATCCGGTCAACTTGTTCGACAAGGATGGCAAGCCCATCAACAGCATGGTGGCGGCTTACGCCGTGCATCATGACTGCTCGGTGAACGTGGTTGATGCCTATACGGAGGCCGGGTTTGATTTTTCCGGCACCAAGAATTTTGACAAGAAAACAGGTTATCGATCGATATCGTTCCTGACGGTGCCGATGAAAAATCACGAGAACGAAATCATCGGCGTCCTGCAACTGCTTAACGCCAAGGACAGCGATACCGGACAGGTCGTGCCGTTCTCGGAGGATGCCCAGCGGCTCGCGGAGTCGCTGGCTTCGCAGGCGGCGATTGCCCTGACCAACCGGCTGCTGATCAACCATCTCGAGAGCCTGTTCGAGTCTTTCGTCCAACTGATCAACGCGGCCATCGACGACAAGTCGCCTTACACGGGCGGCCATTGCGAGCGTGTGCCGACATTGACCATGATGCTCGCGGAGGCCGTGAACAATTGCAAGACCGGGCCGCTCAAGGATTTCACGATGAGCGAACGTGACCGCTATGAGCTGAAAATCGCGGGCCTGCTGCACGATTGCGGCAAGGTCACCACACCGGTGCATGTGGTTGACAAGGCGACCAAGCTGCAGACCATCTACGATCGAATCGAAACCATCGACACGCGCTTCGAAGTCATCAAACGCGATGCGCAACTGGCGATGTTGTCGGGGGGGGCATCACAGGCGGAAACGGAAGCATTGTTAAGCGCGGTGGACGAGGATCGCAACTTCCTGCGCAAGGCGAACATCGGTGGCGAAGCAATGCGCGACGAGGATATCGCCCGGATACGTGCCATTGCAACCAAATACCAGTGGCAGCGACCGGACGGCAGCACCGGAGATTTTCTGACCGCGGATGAAGTGGACAATCTGACGATACGCGCCGGGACGCTGACTGCCGCAGAACGCAAGATCATTAATCATCACATTGACGTGACGATACAGATGCTCGAATCGCTGCCGTGGCCGAAACACCTGAAAAAGGTGCCGGAATACGCCGGTGGACACCATGAACGCATGGACGGCAAGGGCTACCCGCGCGGGCTGACCCGCGAACAGATGTCGGTGCAGGCGCGGTGCATGGGCATTGCCGATATTTTCGAGGCGCTGACGGCCAAGGATCGGCCGTACAAGAAGGGCAAGACGCTGACCGAATCGCTGCAAATCCTCGGGAAATTCAAGGAAGGCGGCCACATCGATCCAGATCTGTTCGACGTGTTCATCCGGCGCAAGGTATACCAACGCTACGCCGAGCAGTTCCTCGATGCGAACCAGATCGACCGCGTCGACGAGAGCAAGATCCCGGGTTATAGCCCCTGACGCGGATACAGCGCCGCGTCACGCCACAGCCGCCGCATCCTTGTGCTCGGCAGCGCTTTGAGGTCGGGGTCCGGGGAAGATCTGATTACGTCCTTGGCGCGGGGGGCAGTCAAGTGGGCGAGGCTTGCTTCCCC
>JAQBGW010000083.1:0-32111 GCA_032128415.1 Betaproteobacteria bacterium
CTATCCGAATAAACCCATACGGCTGTATACCGGATCCGGGCCGGGTGGTGGGGCAGATCAGACCTCACGTGTCATTGCCGAGCGTCTGGGCAAGGCACTCGGCCAGCAGGTAATCGTCGAGAACCGGCCTGGAGCCACCGGCATGATCGCGAACCGGTTGGTTAGTGAATCTGCTCCAGACGGCTATACGCTGCTGCTGGAGCCGTCTTCGTTCGTTGCGATCAGCCCATATCTCAATGCTAAACAGGACAATTGGAATCCCCTTAAACGCCTGGCGCCGATCATCCAGGTCAGTTCCTACGGACTGGTGCTCGAGACGCATACCTCGGTGCCTGCACGGTCCGTGAAGGAGCTGGTCAATCTCGCCAAGAAGCAGCCCGGGGTGCTGAATTTCGCCTCGTCCGGAATCGGCAGCAACCTGCACATCTCGGCCGAAATGTTCGCGAGGGAAACCAACATCAAGATCACACATGTCCCGTATCGCAGCAGCTCCCAGGCGCTGATCGACCTGCTTGCAGGGCGGGCGGATTTTATGTTCGGCCTGGTCCCGGTTTCCCTCCCTTTCATCAAGCAGGGCAAGCTGCGCGCGCTGGCTGTTAGTTCAACGTCACGCAATTCGCTGCTGCCTGACGTGCCGACTGTAGCCGAGGCGGGACTGCCCAATCTTGCAAAGTTCAGGGTGGAGAGTTGGGAGGGTGTGTTCGCGCCTGCCGGCACGCCGTCGGCGATCATCAAACGCCTCAATGCCGAGATCGGCAAGATCGTCGAATCCGCCGAGGTCAAGAAGATCTGGGAACTGAAAGGAGGCGTCGAGACCGTGACCGGCACGCCAGAAGAACTGGGCAAGCAGCTTGAAGAGGACTACACGCGGGTAGGCAAGCTGCTCATCGATCTAAAAATCAAGAAGTAAGCCGCTTTTTCACCGGCAATGCCGCAAGGGGCCCGTCGAGCCCCTTGCGCATTCCGGGCTCGCCTAAGGTTTGGCTGGGATTACCGGTAGCAGCAGGTAAGACAGCTGCTTTCCGCCCGAATGGATGGTGTTGGTTGCCGCGGCGTTGTAGTCGGCGTTGTAGTGCGTGAAATGGCCGGTGCCGACTCCGTCGCGTGGCGTGATGTCGAGACGCAGCTTGTGTCCCGTCCTGAAGACCATGCTCGTCGGCCAGATTTCGACCTGGCATTCCACGACTGCTCCCGACGTGAGCCACTGCCGCTCGTCGTGGGCGTGGTAGGGGCGGTACGGTAACGAACGCGCCGGGTCGAGCTTGCGGTGCGAAGCTCGCAGCCACCCCTTGGTGACGCAGGCCACGGGTTCACCGCGCTGGCCAATTTCGCACACGTCCTTGCCCTGCGCATCGATGTTGCGGATCGTGGCGTATATGTCCATGTCCTCTGCGGTACTCGACACCCAGAGAATGAGCACCAGCGGCCCGGTAATCTCGGTATCTGATTCCATCGGCGCCGTTTCGAAGGACACGCCGGAGTTGCCCGATACCGGCCGGTAGTGGCCGGGTCCGGCGGAATAGGATGTTTTCTTGTCGGATGCGGGGGGTGCGGTGTCCAGCCGTCCCGCAGCGGTATCTCCCTTGAGTGGGGAATCGCGGTCGATGTGCAAATACATTTTCGTCCACTGGGTGCGGGCAATTGGCCACTCGTTCTCGAAGCGGAACGCATAGCGCCCGGTGCTGCCGCCGGTGCGGATTTCGAGTTTGACCGGCGGCTCTTCCATGATGCCGGTGTCGATCCCTTTCAGCCAGTGGTCGAACCAGCGCAGCTGATCCACGCGTGCTTCTTCGGCATGAAACGGATGGAAGTGGGTGCCGGTATGTATGCGCAGCTTTTTGTGTTTTGAGGCCGCACGCATGTAGCCCTCGGTATTGCCGCGCAGGTGCATCGCGAATCCGCCCCAGTTGCCGACGCTGTACAGCGGCACGGTGATTCGATCCCACTGCGCGCTCATCTGGCGCCAGTAATCGGAATCCAGGTCGTGGCGCATGTACTCCCACAACAGATTGTTGTTGAATGCCTCGGGATTGTAGGCGCGCGGTCTGCCGAGCAGATGATGCGCAGCCGTGCTGTTGCACCACTGGGCGAGGAAACCCATTGCAAATATGCCGCCATGGTAGCCTTGGTCGCGGTACTGGTCGGCACGGCCCTCCCACGGCATGATCGCTTTCAACGACGGTGGTTGCAGATTGGCGAGTCGCCACTGAAAAGCCGCGTGATAGGAAATGCCCAGAGCGCCGATGCTGCCGTTGCACCATGCCTGGCGCGCGATCCACTCAGTCACATCATAGGCGTCGAGTGCTTCCTGGTAGGAACTCGGTTCCGAGGTTCCAGGCGATTTCCCGGTGCCGCGCGTGTCCACGCGCACCAGCACGTAGCCGCGCGGGCACCACCACTCCGGATTGGCTGTTTCCCAAGCCATGTACGGATTCGCCGACTCCTCGAGGTCGTCCGGTGGGATCCAGACCTTGTCCTTCTGGTAGGGACCGATGTTCATGATCGCCGGACAGCGTTCGCCGAAAAAATCCGGACGGAACACGTCGGCGTAAAGGAGGGTGCCGTCGCGCAGCGGAATCCGGACGTCCTTTTCGATGATGAGTTTGGTGTCCCTGGGTTGTGATATCTGCGGGTCCTTGGTGGTCATGGCTGATCCTTTGCGCTTCTTGGTAGCGGGTGGTGCCGGGCGTGCCTTCGAGCACCGTCCAGTATGGTCCAGCAAGCGGACTGGCCGTCTCGAGTGCTTCGACATGAATCATAGTTTAACCGTGTCGCAGCAGGACTGGGTTAGCACATACCGCAACGGAAGGTCATGTTAATCTGTACTTGAAAAATATTGACGTGAAACGGGGATGGCTGCAGTACCGATAGACATGCGCGCGCATTACGTTCCTCGCAGATACTTGAGGTGCTGCGCGTGCATGGACTTGAGTAAGGCATGTGTGATGCGCATGCTGGCTGAGTCACATGTAGCAGGGTAAATTTCGGATATCGCAGACTTTGGAGGAGGGAGAATGTTGATAAATAAAGATCGAGGACATGCCGACAGAGATGGGCGGACGGGGGAGACGGTATGAACGAGGCGGATCTTCTGATACGGAACATCGACTGGCTGATTACGGTCGACACGGAGCGCCGGATCTTCCGGGACGCAGCGATTGCCGTGAAAGACGGAAAATTCGTGGCGGTCGGCAAAACTGCAGCAATCACCGCAGCCTGGCGTGCTGATCGTGTCGTTGACGGTACCGGCACGGTGGCGACCCCGGGCTTTGTCGACAATCATCTGCATACTTCGTTTCAGCTCGCGCGCGGTCTCGCCGACGAAGCCAACGCGCAGTCGTTTCTGTACGGGCACATGTACCCGTATGAGGCGGCCATGCGGGAAGAGGATGTTGCAGTCAGTGTCGCGCTGGCCACGATAGAAATGCTCCGCCACGGAGTAACCTGTTACATCGAGCCCGGCAATTATTACCCCGACGCGACTGTGAACGCGGTCATGGGGGCAGGCATGCGCATGGTGCTTGCAGTGAGCTGTTTCGACCAGAACAAGGCAGTGACCGGGCTCATGCCGGAGAGCATGATCGAGGACACCGGTCGTTGCATCGCCAAGACCGAGGCGTTGTTCGAGCAGTATCCGGGCAAGCATGCAGGGCGGATGACCGTCAGTGCCTCTTTCCGGGGCATGAACAACAGCTCTGACAAATTGATACTCGCCTTGAAGGGCATCGCCCAGCAGCACAAGGCGGTACTGCAGACCCACGCCTGTTATTCCTACTTTACACACGATGCGAGCATCGTGCAGCACGGTAAACCCGAGATCGAACGTCTGGAATCGCTCGGAGTGCTGGATGAAAACATGCTGCTGCTGCATGGGGGTTGGCTCGAACCCCATGAGATCGCGATTCTGGCGCGGCGCAAGCCGACGATAGTCTGCTGTCCGTCGTCGTCGCTGCACAACGGCTATGGCAATCTCGCCGTCGGCATGCATCCTGAACTGATGGCGCTGGGCGTGAACGTGAGTCTGGGCGCCGACCACGCGAGTTCCGGCACCGTCGACATGGTGCAGGAAATGCGTTACTGCGCCTGTAGTTACAAGGAAATCCGTTTGAACCCGCGGTTGATGCCGCCTGAACATGCCATCGAGATGGCGACGATCAACGGTGCACGCGGTGCCGGCCTCGCCGACCGTATTGGTTCAGTGGAAGTAGGAAAAGAGGCTGATCTGGTGTTGTTTGACGCCACGGTATCCGAGTGGCAACCGCTGTATAACCCGGTTTCCAATCTGGTCTACAGCGCCACCGGCAACACGGTGAAACACGTATTCGTCGGCGGCGAGCAGGTCGTCTGCGATGGACGTCTGACACTTATCGACGAGCGCGAGGTCATGCGCGAGGTGGTAAAGGCCGGCAGTCGCATTACGGGCCGGCTGGACATGAGCAAGGTCATGAAGCTGTTGTGGCCGGTGATTTAAGCGGATTCGAACGACCCGCGCAGTCCGATGACCACCAAAGGAGAATTAACCATGAAGCATGAATTTGGCAGGACCGTTGCATACATCCTGGCAGCGGTGGTGTCGCAGAGTGCGTTTGCCCAGACATTTCCGGTCAAGCCCGTCCGCCTGGTTGTGCCATTTTCACCAGGTGGCGCGACTGATACCTTCGCGCGCATGGCTGCGGCAGTCATGACCAAGAGCCTGGGCCAGCAGGTTCTCGTGGAGAATCGACCGGGTGCAGGCACGACCATCGCCGCGGAGTTCGTTGCCAAGTCGCCGGCCGACGGTCACACGCTGCTCTATACCGATTTGTCCACACACACGATTACCAGTTCGCTCTACAGCAAGCTGGCGTACCATCCGATGCGCGATTTTGCCGCTGTTACGGCAGTGAACTCGTCGCCGCTGCTGCTGGTGGCGCATCCCTCGGTCAGCGTGAAGACAGTGCGTGAGCTGGTAGCGCTTGCCAAACGCAGCCCCGGTATTACGCTGGGTAATTCCGGCATCGGGACCGTGACGCACATGACAGCCGAGAAATTCCGCCTGCGGGCGGGTATAGAAGTGATCGCCGTTAACTATAAGGGTGGCAATACCCCGATCATCGCCCTGCGCAGCGGTGAAGTGGCGTTGGTCATGGCGACGGTACCGGCGAGCATTCAGCATGTGCGTGACGGCAAAATCGTTGCGCTGGGTCTGGCCGCGGCACAGCGCTCCCCCTTTCTGCCTGATGTGCCGGCTATCGCCGAAACCATCAAGGGTGTGGAAGGGGCTGTGATCGCTGGCGTGCTGGCACCGACCGGAACGCCGCAAAAAGTGATCGACCTGTTGCACGCTGAGTTTGCCAAGTCATCGGCCACTCCGAGAGCCAAGAAGCTTTTTGCCACCAACGCGGCGGAAACTCTGACTATGAGTCCGGCAGCCGTGCGGCAATCGATGGAAAAGGATGTCAAGGAATGGGCGGCCGTAGTGAAGGCGACCGGGGTCAAGACCCGATGAACCGGGTCTGCAGTAACGGGCTGTGATGTGAGGGCGTTCAGTTCATGAGCCCTGACCGGACTTGCCTGCGTATACTTGTCAAGCGCCTTGCTGCGGCCAATACGAAGTTGTCGGGCATATAGCCGCTCCGGAGAAGAAATATGAGCAAAGCATTAACTTATCTCATTCAGGCGCGTCCCGAAGCGCTGGGACATTATTTTCAGTTCCTCAAGGATGCAGGCAAACACCTTGATCCCAAGACCCGATCGCTGATTTCCGTGATTACGAAGGTGCATACCCAGACCGAAGCAGGGCTGCTGCAGTACGTGCGCCGTGCGCTCAAGGACGGTGCGACACCGACCGAAATCATCGATGCGATGCTGATGGCATTTCCTGCGCTCGGACTGGGCAAGATCGTGTGGGCGGTCGATGTATTGCTGGAATCGGATCTGGCTGAATTCAAGTCGGCGGCCCCGCCTGTCTGGCACCGCGTTGGCAGCCTCCGCAGCTTTCCGGCCAGCAAGACAACGCGTGCAGAATGCGATGGCCGGGCACTGTTTGTTTATCGCGGCCGCGGTGCGCCCAATGTCTATGACAGCCGCTGCCCGCATCAGAGCACGAACATTCCGCTTGAGGCACTCGACGGTCGTGAACTGAGATGTCCGAAACATGGCTGGACTTTCGACGTGCGTAACGGCAAGTGCATTTCGGGTGGAGATCGGCCGCTGGTGCTCATGCCGAGCAAGACGGTGCGGGGCGTTCTGTTCGCGCGCTGGTAGTGCGTCAGCGCTTGCGGATATGAAACTGGTGTTCGCCGGGCGCACTTTCACGGGCATCAACCAGCTGTTGGCCCGTTGCCTTTGCCCAGCTGCGAACGTCCGCCCGGATGCCAGGGCAGTCGCTGATGAGTTCCAGAACTTCGCCCTTGCCCATGCCATCCAGCAGTTTTTTTGCTGCCACGATCGGACCCGGGCAAGTGGCGCCGCGGACATCCAGGACGGCGTTCGGAGAGACGCGTTTGGCCTTGCCTTTGCGGATGTAATACCCCGTCCCGCCTGCCTTTAACTTCTCGGTTTTCAGAAGTTGCACGTCGGTGTATTTGCGCCAGGAAGCGAGATCGTCCTTGGTCCCCGGGCAGTCTGAAATCAGCAGCATGATTTCACCCGCGAACAGCTCGTCAAGCATTCTCTTTGCACCCAGCAACGGTCCAGGGCAGACCGTGCCCTTCATGTCGAGAATGATGCTCGGTTTTGGAGGTCGCTTCGGAGTTTTCTTCAGAGTTTTGATCTTGGTCATATCCGAGAGTAGTCATGCTATTCTGAATAAATAGTATATACCTACGGTGATGTGCGACCGTGATGCGTAATCTTCCCCAGCTCGCAGCCGTGGTGCAGCGCAACTGCGACATCTCCGACGCCCGTTATGCGGGCGACTACGGATTGTGTACGTTTCTGCTGAAAATGCGCGAATACTATCGCTGGGAGAATGAACTGCCGTTTGCACGCGACCTGCCCAAGCACGAGCTGGGCGAATGGCTGCAAAGTCGCGAACAGCAATGGGACGGAATCGAGATGGAGGATTTTGCTCCGCTGCCGTTGATGCACAGCGCACTGGATCCGTTTGACACCGAGGCGGCGAACCGCGAGCTGCTGCCGCATGGCTGTGTGTACAGCGCCGGTTACGGGAGATTCCACAAGCCGGTATTTTTCCTGGGCCGGTTGCTGCGCAGCGAGGAGCGGGCTGGTTTCAGGATTCTGATCTCGTCCTGCGAATATGCGCGCGAACTGGCCGCACCGCCCGCGATGCTGTTGGGGAAAACCATCTTTGTGCGCCTCGAATCAGTGCGCCGCTATCTGTGGGAGAAAATCGAGGAATGGCAGTGGCGCAAGCAGGGTGATGCCATGGCCCGCGCACTGGCGATCTATGATTTTGTGACCGATACCGAGACGGCGCTGCAGCGTATGGCTGACAACGAAATGGAAACCATGATCCTGCACGAGATCGGCGAGGCGATGGCCGGCGAGTTGCTCGGTGACGCATGGCAGGAAATGCTGGCGTCCGTGGTGCGTACCCGATCCGAGGTCGTTGTGCGGGCGTTGCGCGACCTGCTCGCTGATTGTCTTTCGACGCTGCCGGGCTTGCTCGCGCGCGCTGACGGGGCGGCGCTGCATTTTTACTTTGCGACTTTCGATGCGCCGCGGCGCCAGTTATTTCCGCAGGCGCTTGAGGCTTATGAGGATTTCTTGCGATGCGGCAGACTGGATGCGCTGGAGCGTGTCGTGGATGCGGGCAAGGAGCACTGGCTTACGGAGACGCGACGGTTGCTTGCGCTTGATCCGGCCGGCCGCGATGCGGCTATCGGGGCTCTGTCCGGCAGCGTTCCGGCGCCGCAGGCGCGCTAAACCGGCGCGATATCCGTCGTATCGCGCACCAGTTTTCCCATCAGCCGCACCATCTCCGGTGTTTCAATGTCCATCATCTGCTCGATCACCCATTTGTTGTCTGTGACCGCCATGGCTTCGGACACTTTGGCAGCAAAAAAACTCAGGCAGGGATATCCAGGTTCGCTGCCGGAGTATTCGAACCGGGAGTATTCCTCGAAGCGGGTGTTGAGCAGATCAATAAAAGGTTTGCGGTATTCCCCCGGGCCGCGGAGATCGAGCTGATTGTTGGCCACGGTCGTCGCCAGGTGTTCGGCGATGGCATGGATGAGCGCAGCACGGTCGGACTCACTCAGTTTTCCGTACACCGCGCGATCAACGAGCTGCACGAGAAAGGTGATAAATTCGCCGAGTATTGTCATCACCTGCTGGTCGGAGCCGAAACGGAAACCTTCTTTTTCCATGTGTTTGAAGATTTCGGTCGAAATTCTCCACACGTTGGCGCCGATCACGCTGGCACGTTCGACGATAGTACGTACGCCTTTATTGCGCCATCGCGTTTTGACGAGTGCTATTGAAGGTCGGCTGCTGATGATGGCCACGACTGGGTTTGAAATCTCAATAGACAGGATTGCTGGTACTATAACTGCAGGAGGGAACGATGTCAGGATTGGATATGGAAATTGCCAGTGGCATTGCCGCCTTCGAGGCCAAGGAGTTCTCCAGGGCGATGCAGTTGCTGCAGCCGCTTGCCGAGCAGGGTGATCCGCGGGCGCAGTACCGCGTCGCGGTCATGGCGCAGGTCGGACTGGGCATGGTGAAAAACTGCGCGAACGCCGTGAAATGGATGCGTGCGGCTGCCGAGCAGGGTTTTGCCATTGCCCAGCACGGTTTGGGATTCATGTATTTCCAAGGGGAGTGCGCCAGGGCGGATCCCGAGGAGGCTGCCAAATGGTTCAGGCTGGCGGCCGATCAGGGGCTGGCGGGATCGCAGGCGACGCTTGCAATGATGTACGAGAAGGGCGTAGGCGTCGAGCGTGACGCCGTCGAGGCCGCCAAATGGCGCGCGCTGGCCGAGAAGGACTCCGCTACTTCGTAGCTCGGCGCTTCCGGGGATGTGATATGCGATTCAAGGTCATCATTGGTGAGCAGGAGTATGCGGTGGAAGTGCCGGAGCAGTTTCTGCAGGAGGCTGCCGAGTTTCATGCCAAGCTGGACCGCGACATGGACCGGGGCTGGCAGATGAGCCGGGAGTTTGTGGCGCAGCCGGACCGGTTGCAGCGCTGCCAGATCGTCGCCGACAAGCTGCTCACCAGCATCACCCAGAACAACCAGGCCACCGCCATGTTGATGGCGGGGTACATTGCGCTGCGCATGCCCGGCGCGATCGGGGTGGATATCGACGCATCGGGTGAAATGCAGAATACCGAAGTGCTTTATGCCTGATTGATATGACGGTTTTCGGCGAGCGTATCCGTGTCAGCGAGGTCAAACCCCTCAGCTTCATCTATGAGGTGGCGCAGGCGCTTCCGTCCGACGTGTGCCTCGAGGCGATCCGGCGCTTCGAGGCCAGCGTTGATCAGCAGTATCCCGGACGTATCGGCCAGGCGAGCGAGGCAGCGCCGGAGGTAAAGCGCTCGACCGATTTGCGCATCAGCGGGCGGGAAGACTGGCGCGACATTGATCAAACCCTGTCGCAGCAACTCGTGGCGACGTTCAACGAACTGGCACGCGAGTTCCCATTTTTTGCCGCCAACTCCTTCAAGGATATCGGCTACAACCTACAGCGCACCCTCCCCGGGGAGTATTACCATTGGCATGTGGATGCGGGTCCGGGGGTATTCAGCGAGCGTCAGCTGGTCGCGATCTGGTACCTTAACGACGTTACAGGACCGGGCGGCGAGACTGAATTTCCGCTGCAAGGCGTCTCGATCCAGCCGGTGCAGGGCAAGCTGATTCTGTTCCCGCCGTTCTGGACTCACGTCCATCGCGGCGTTACGCTGGAGAAAGGCTCCAAGTACATCGCCACCACGTGGGTCTGTTTTGCGTGAGCGGACATGGATGTGCCGTTCAACGACAATGGCAATAGCATCGAGAACCGATTCACCTATGGACATGGACAAAATTTTGAGGTGCGTGCAATGAATGACTCGGCGCATTCCGTAGAAGCGCGCATCCTGCAGGCGGTGAAGCTGACCCTCGCCAACGTCGTCAGGGACACGGCCACGCCGCACGGCATGCGTCATCCGCTGTCGGACGGGACGATCGAGGATCTGCGTCAGTGCCTCGCGCTGGTCAGTGCGCGTGAGCGCGAACTCGCCCAGGCCGCGGGTCGGGCCGTGGAGAAACGACCTCGTTTCACCGACGAGCCCGTGCCCGAGAACAAGGTGATCCACTTTCACAAGACCAAACCTTCCGGCGAGCAGTCCTAGATGGCGCTTAACAGCTGCAGTACGCTGGAACCCTATGCCTTGCGGGTGCTGGGCGACAGCATGGAACCCGAATTCCCGGACGGCTGCGTGATCATCATTGATCCCGGCCATGCGCCGCGCGACGGCTCGTATATCGTTGTTGAGTATGCAGGCGACGTTTTTTTTCGCCAGCTCGTCATCGACGGCGAGCGCCGATTCCTGAAGCCCCTCAATCCGCAGTACGGCGGCTTCGAGCTGGTTCCGCCCTACACAGTGCGCGGCGGCGTGGTACAGCGCAGCGGCGCGCGGCGGTCACAGCACAAACACTACGATTGACGAACTGACGTACGCGCTCAGTACCCGCCCTTGCGCATGCTCTCTGGCAGACCGGCGATCTTGCCCGCCTGCTTGGAAGGGTTGCCCGGAAAGAGATCGAACAGGGTTTTATTGTCCACTTTGCGTTCGGACCATTTTTCCTGCATTGACTTGAGGATGGCGCGGTTGTTCGGCTGCTCGCCGTTGTGATTGAGGTAGGCGTCGCGCAGATACTCAATCACGTCCAAATGGTCCTGGGTGAGGGTGATGCCATCTGCTGCCGCGATTGCTACTGCAACGTCCTTGTCCCAATCGTCCAGCGATGCCAGATAGCCGTTTTCCGTCGCCTCCAGTGTCTTGCCATTGACTTCGTATGCCATGGTTCCTTCTCCTGTGTTTATTAGTTTGTTAATCAGTCTTCAATCTGACCTAGAACGCAAGTCGCCGATATCTTTGTGGGGAATGAACAGGCCGCAACCGAGCTTGCGCTCGGTTCCCAAGCCTCTTTGCTGCAGCAGCACTGATTGCTCGCGTGTGAGCCCGGCGAGCATCAGACTGCGGGTTTGCAGCGTTATCCCCGGTGTCGCGATCATGGTCATCAGGCCGCACAGCATCTCTCCGGGGCGAATGCCGAGCCTGTCGAGTTGAGCAGCAGCAGTCAGCCGGAAATCGGCCTCACTGTCGCTGCCTGACAGCAGGACGCAGTGCGATATCAGCGTGGTGATTCGCGACAGTGGCCGCACCGTGAGCCGGTTCACGCGCAACGAGTGACCGGTGATGTCCAGGGTTCGGCCCAGCAGCGCGGCGGCGGCGTCCAGGTGGTGCTTGGGCAAACGCAGCACAAGCCGGGTACGCTGCGACAGATGCAGCAGCGTGTGCGGGTCTTCCGGGCGCATCCAGCCGCTGCCGGATTCGGCGGCACGAATGATATGCAATCCGGTATCGGGATCAGTCGAAAACCAGGGCAGCGCGGCCTGGATGGCCTGAGACAGTGCGTAGGCGTGATCCACAGGCAGGCTGCTGCAGGCGATGGTGAATACCGCGTCAACGATATCTCCCGATGCTGTTTGCACCGGGGCGACGCGGTTTTTTTCTCCAACCTGTTCCTCCTGAACCATGGGGGTCCCTTAATCTACCTGCTCTATCGGCAGCGCGGCCTGCAGGGCTTCGCGGTCGAACCACCATTCGTCCTGCACCAATACATCGACAATATTGCGCAAGCGCGGCAGGAATAGCTCCGGGTTATTCAGTTCCATATCCTCGATCCAGCGGTTAAAGTCCTCCTGATTTTCAACG
This sequence comes from Betaproteobacteria bacterium, assembly GCA_032128415.1. GTDB lineage: Bacteria > Pseudomonadota > Gammaproteobacteria > Burkholderiales > SG8-41. The sequence goes on from JAQBGW010000083.1 coordinate 11,871, forward strand.
GCGCTGTGCCGGCGCGCCACTGTGGCGAGAACCTGATTAGTGTAGATGAGTAGGTGCTCGCGCTGCGGTCCCTGGGCGCGCAGATCGACGAGATAGCAAGCCGTGACTGCAGCGACTGCCGCGCCGTCGGCGTCGGGTGGCGTCTCATCGACCACGTGCTGCAGCAGCGCGACGCTCAATTCCGGATCAACCGGGTAGGTGACGGCAAGCCAGATGCCCTGGCCGAGCGCGGCGAGCGACAGCGGCTGGTCGCAGAGGAACAGAATGTCGCAGGCCTGTGCCGCGCCTTCCCAGGCCTGCTCGGGCAAATACCTGTCGAGCGCTTCGCGTGCTGCAGTCCAGGCTTCCTGTTGATTCTCGAGTCGTACGAGGGCGCGGCCAAGTTGCAGCAGCAGGTCGGCGCGGCGTAGTGTTTCAGCGTCTGGGGAAAGTGCTGCGAGCTGATCACGCAGGTCAGAGACCAGGCGCTTCAGCATGCCGGTCGATTCCTTGGCGTCCTCGCTGCTGTCGGCGTTGCCGACGGCAGGGTCTTCCTTGATGAACTTGAGGGGAATGTATTTCTTCATAGGGTGCTGGCCTCTTTCGTGTATGGTGTCGCGCCTCAGAGCGCGGAACTCCCGGCGCTTCGATCCAGATATCGGGCGCGATAAACGAGCCGCCCCATGCCGGGCGCCGGGTCGTCGGTGTAGGCGCTGCGGTTGTGCAACACGTTATTGCAGATCAGGCCTTGCCCGCCGGCCAGTCGCAATGAGAATACATGCGGCGAGTCGGCGTCGAGAATGTGGTTGAGAAATTGTACTGCAGCACGCGTCGTATCGTTCGACCGCCACTCGATGCTGCGCGTGCGCGCGGTGTAGCGCATATGCAGCGCTCCACCGTTGACTGAAAATACCGGGCCGGTCTGAGTCGGTCGCAGTTCGGCGCCATTCGGGGCGTGTGCGGGTATGGTCATCGCATCAGGCACCGACAGCGCTCTTGTAAATTCGGAATCGGCATCGCGCAGCAGGATGTAGGCGATTTCCGGATCAAGCAGACGGTTTTCACCGCCAGTAGCGGCGGGCCGCACGCAGTGCAAAATGAATGCGTGGATACGCTTTTCCGGGGCGTTGTAATAGCCGTCGGTGTGCCACAGCAGGCGGCGATTCGAGTAGGGAATAAAGCCCAGAGCTGATTTTTCTGAAGTGGTTTCAAGTGAGCTGATGCCGTCCTCGTCAGCGAGTGGATTGGTATGCAGGCGGGTCAGGCCCAAGCGCGCGCCCATGCGACGCGCAATGTCCTTGTCAGCCACGCCAGCTAGCGAGCTGGCGTAGACGGCCATGTTCGCTGTACCGCATACGCGCAGGATTTTATCGACCTCGCTGTCGCTGAGGTTTCGCGGATCACGCACCTCGACGATCAGGTCTTCAGCGCGGCGCGGATAACGCGCAAGTTTGCGCTCGCGCCAGTGCGAGTAAGCCACCGTGCGATCTGGCGTTAACGGGTAATCGAAAACGTCTGGCAAGGGGGTGCTCAAAAGTTTGGCCGGATTGCGCAGGCAGAACGTAGCGCATAGTTAGCATCAATAGAACTGCGACTTGCGGTGAAGGCGGGTACAGTAGATTTATATAACATTTTGATTATATTGATATTTTTGTTAACGCCGGTGCTTTGCATATCTCTAAAGGGAGGGGGCACGCCCGCCCGGCTATCCCCAATGACCTCTGACTGAGCGCAAATGTCCATCGTTACACTGCGCGAGTTGATTCATGTTCTCGCATTCTTCAGGAGACTCTACTAATGTCCGAAGTGCAGAAACCGCCCAAGAATCCTGAACGGCATAGCACCTATATGCCGGTGGAAAAGAAGTCCACCAAGGCGTTTCACCCCACGCCCATGCTCGATCAGCTCGAAGATGGACCTTGGCCGAGTTTCGTCACCGGGCTGAAGCGCCTGGCGCACGACAACAACATGATGGTCGATTTGCTCGGCCAACTCGAACACTCATACAAGACGCGCCTGGGCTACTGGAAAGGCGGCACGGTATCTGTATTCGGCTATGGTGGCGGCATCATTCCTCGCTTCTCGGAAGTCGCGAGCATGTTTCCGGAATCCAAGGAATTTCACACGTTGCGTGTGCAGCCCCCCGCCGGTAATCACTACACCACCAAGCTGCTGCGTCAGCTTTCGAATTCCTGGAGCAAGTGGGGCTCCGGGTTGATCGCGTTTCACGGGCAGACTGGCAATATCATGTTCATCGGCTCCACCACCGAGAACACCCAGCATTTCTTTGACGAGATCAACGAGTATGGTTTTGATCTGGGCGGTGCGGGCCCCTGCGTGCGGACTGCCATGTCGTGCGTGGGCGCGGCGCGTTGCGAGCAATCATGTACGAACGAGCACCGCATACATCGTACGCTCGTAAACAATTTCATCGATGACATGCACCGTCCGGCACTGCCGTACAAATTCAAGTTCAAGGTCTCGGGCTGCCCGAACGACTGCATGAACTCGATTCAGCGCGCAGACTTCGCAGTGATCGGCACCTGGCGCGACGACATGCAGGTCGATCAAAAGGAAGTCAAAACGTATATAGAGGGCCATGGCCGCAAGTACACGATCGACAACGTGATTGCGCGCTGCCCGACCAAGGCGCTGTCTCTCAACGATGACGACACGCTTGAGGTCGATAACAGGAGCTGCGTAAGGTGCATGCATTGCATCAACGTCATGACCAAGGCGCTCAAGCCCGGCAAGGATCGCGGTATCACGCTGCTCATCGGAGGCAAGCGCACCCTGAAGATCGGCGACACCATGGGTACGGTGATCGTGCCGTTCATGAAAATGGATACCGACGAGGACTACGAAAAGCTGCGCGAACTCGCTGCCACGGTGATTGATTTCTGGGCGGAGAACGGCCTGGAGCACGAGCGTTGCGGCGAAATGATCGAGCGCATCGGTCTCGCCAATTTCCTGGAAGGCATCGGCATCGATGTCGATCCCAACATGATCAGTCATCCGCGTACCAGCTCTTATGTACGCTTGGACGACTGGGATCAGGAAGCGCAAAAGTGGATCGATCGCCAAGGCAAGAAAAAAGCGCTTGCCTAGGACCGAAATAGAGGAGATGGCAATGGTTCAGCAAGCAGCCCCGGCGGTGGTAAAGAAGCAGATGCGTGTGCCGATCGAGAGCGGGTGTCCCGACGGCATGCAGTTCATGCATCCGCTGATGATCAAGAATTTCGGCAACTGGAAATACCACGACCGGCCGCGTCCCGGAGTGCTGCATCACGTGGCCTATTCGGGGGACGAGATCTGGACGGTGCGCGTCGGTACCCAGCGCCAGCTTGGGCCTTACGAGATCAACCTGCTGTGCGACATCATCGACAAATACGGCGAAGGCTACGTGCGCTTCACCATCCGTTCGAATATGGAAATCATGGTTTCCATGTGGGAAAAGGTCGGCCCGCTGATTCAGGCTGTCAACGACGCGGGCTATCCCGTCGGTGGCACCGGCAATTCGGTAACCATGATTTCGCACACACAGGGCTGGCTGCATTGCGACATTCCCGCGACCGACGCCTCGGGCGTGGTGAAGTCGCTGATGGACGAACTCTACGAAGAGTTCATCAAGGAGGAGATGCCCAATCGCGTTCATATCACCACCTCGTGTTGCCAGATCAACTGCGGCGGCCAAGGCGACATCGCGATCAACATTCAACACACCAAGCCGCCGAAGATCAATCACGACCTGGTGGCGAACGTGTGTGAGCGACCTTCGGTGGTGGCGCGATGCCCGGTGGCGGCAATTCGTCCGGCGATCGTGAACGGCAAGCCCTCGCTCGAGGTGGACGAGAAAAAATGCATATGCTGCGGCGCCTGTTATCCGCCGTGTCCGCCAATGCAGATCAACGACCCGGAGCATTCGAAGCTTGCCATCTGGGTGGGTGGCAAGAATTCCAATGCCCGCTCCAAACCGATGTTCCAGAAACTAGTCGCTGCGGGCCTCCCCAATAATCCGCCGCGTTGGCCCGAGGTTGCCGCGGTAGTGAAAAAGATCCTCTATACCTACAAGAAAGACGCGCGCGATTGGGAGCGCGTCGGCGACTGGGTGGAGCGGATCGGCTGGCCGCGGTTTTTCGAATTGACCGGTTTGCCGTTCACCAAATTCCACATCGACAATTGGCGCGGGGCACGCAATAGCCTCAATGCGTCGGCGCACATTCGCTTCTGAGCGCCATCGAGCATGAAATTTGGCATCCTGATCAATGAAGGACCCTATACCCACGAGGCTTCGGACACGGCTTACCAGTTCGTGAAGGCCGCACTGGCGAAGGGGCACGAAATTTATCGGGTGTTCTTCTATCACGACGGTGTGAACAATGCGACGCGACTTACCGTGCCGCCGCAGGATGACCGCAATATCGTTAAGCGCTGGACTGAACTCGCAGCTCAACACAAACTCGATCTCGTGGTGTGCATCGCTGCCGCGCAGCGTCGTGGTGTGATGGATGCGGCCGAAGCAAAGCGTAATGGCAAGGACGCCAACAACATCGCGCCGGGCTTCCGCATTTCTGGCCTGGGCCAGCTCATCGAAGCCGGCATTCAGGCTGACCGCCTGATCGTATTCGGCGGCTGAGGGGGAAATCATGAGCGAGGAAGCCCAGGGCGGCGTAACCAAGAAGTTTCTGTATGTAAATCGCAGGGCGCCGTATGGAACGATCTATGCGCTGGAGTCGCTCGAAGTGGTGCTAATTGGCGCCGCGTTCGAGCAGGACGTGAGTCTCGCGTTTATAGGTGATGGCGTCTATCAGTTGACCAAGGGTCAGAATACCAAAGGCATTGAGATGAAGAACTTCTCGCCGACCTTCCGCGCCCTCGAGGATTACGATGTGACCAAGCTGTATGTGGAGCAGGAGGCGCTGCAGGTGCGCGGTCTCACCGAGGCTGACTTGGTGGTGCCGGTTGAGGTGGTGAGCGCGCAACGCATGACCGAAATTATGGAAGATCAGGATGTGGTTCTGAGCTTTTGAGGACTGGAAAAATGCTGCATACCATCAACAAATCGCCGTTCGAGCACAACACGTTTGAAACCTGCCTTAAATTTGTGCATAAGGGCAGCACAGTGTTACTGATCGAGGACGGCGTATATGCTGCGGCGAAAGGCACGGCCGTCTCGAAGCGGGTGGAGGAGGCTTTGAAGAACGTGTCAATCTATGCGCTCAGGCCGGACGTCGAAGCGCGAGGTATGCAAAACCGGGTGATGGACGGCGTGCGCCTGGTGGACTACGAGGGCTTTGTGGATCTCGTGGTGGAGCACAACGCCGTGCAATCCTGGTTTTGACCCTGAAAGGAACTACAACATGCCTATCGAACTGAACGGCCAGACCATCGAAACCGACGAGGAAGGCTATCTCGCCAACCGTACCGACTGGACCGAGGACATAGCGAAAGAGATGGCCCGCATCGATGAATGCGAGCTGACAGAAAACCACTGGGAAGTGATCAATTTCCTGCGTGAGTATTACGAGGAGTACCAGATCGCGCCGGCGGTGCGCGTGCTGACCAAGGCCATCGGCAAGAAACTCGGTGCGGATAAAGGCAACAGCAAATATCTGTATGAGCTGTACCCATACGGTCCCGCCAAGCAGGCCTGCAAATACGCAGGGTTGCCCAAACCGACCGGCTGCGTCTAGAACGCACCTCGCCGAGCCAGGAGCGATTGTTGTCGGCGCTGACCATCTTCTATGCGCTGCTCTTTTACGCCGCCGCTGCCATGCTCTTCGGTGGTGTGGCTTACAAGTGTTGGGTGTATGCACGTACGCCGCAGCCTCTGAAGATTCCGATCCCGCCGGCGCCGACCACACGACGCGGTGTCGTCCTGCGCATGTTTGTCGAGGTCACGTTTTTCAAGAGCCTGTTCCACTCGAACAAATGGATATGGCTGTTCGGCTGGATCTTTCACGTCGCGCTGCTGGCGGTGCTCCTTCGCCATCTGCGCTATTTCACTGAACCGGTCTGGGGCTGGGTGGTGCTGATCCAGCCCTTGGGCCTGTACGCCGGATTTGCCATGGTCGCCGGTCTCGCGGGACTGTGGGCGCGGCGGTTTCTGGTGGACCGCGTGCGCTATATCAGCAGTCCCTCCGATCACCTGATGCTCGCACTGCTCATCGCTATTGCAGTGAGCGGTCTCACCATGAAATACCTTGCGCATACCGATATCGTCGCGCTCAAGGCGTTTTTCCTCGGCCTGATGGCGTTCGACTGGCAGACGCTGCCCGCCGACCCGGCGCTGCTCGTTCACCTTGCGCTGGTGGCGACGCTGATGATTGTTTTTCCGCTAAGCAAGCTGTTGCACGCGCCGGGCGTGTTCTTCAGCCCGAGTCTCAACCAGGTGGACAACGCACGCGAGCAGCGCCATGTGGCGGGCTGGTCGGCGCGGATCGTTCACGCCGACCGGGCGCGCGGGGACTGAATGGCCACGTTCGAAACACCGGCGCTGGGCGAATATCCGGTGATTCCGCTGGTGCGTGTAGGGGCGATGGCGCACAGCAAGCCGTTCGTGGCCAAGCCCGACCACCAGAAGCCACTGGGCTTCCCCGGCGAGCTGGTGCCGGATTGGGAGAAAGTCGCAGTTACCAGGCTGGGCGAGCTGGTGTCGCAGTCACGCGCATTGCAGGTATTCCTCGACTCCTGTGTTAAGTGCGGCGCCTGCACCGACAAGTGCCACTATTTCCTGGGCACCGCCGATCCCAAGAACATGCCGGTAGCGCGCCAGGATCTGCTGCGCTCGGTCTATCGCCGCTACTACACCTTTGCCGGCAAGTTTTTTCCGTGGCTGGTGGGCGCACGCGACATGACCAAAAAGGTGCTGGACGACTGGTACAGCTACTTTCACCAGTGTTCACAGTGCCGGCGCTGCGCGGTATTCTGTCCTTACGGCATCGATACTGCAGAGATATCGATGGCAGCACGCGACATCATGGATAGCGTTGGTGTTGGTCAGAAATACTCCAACGAGATCATCGGCAAGGTGCACAAAATTGGCAACAACCTGGGTCTGCCCCAGCCGGCGTTGCGCAATACACTCGACGGCCTGGAGGAGGACGTGAAAGAGGCCACCGGCGTGGACGTCAAATTCCCGCTCGACGTAAAGGGCGCCGAGGTGCTGCTGGTGACACCGAGCGCCGATTTTTTCGCCGAGCCGCACATTGACGGTCTGATCGGCTACGCAAAAGTATTTCACGCCGCAGGCATCTCGTGGACAATCTCGTCGCATGCCTCAGAAGCAGCAAACTTCTCGCTGTTCATCGGCAATCACGACAACCTGCAGAAGGTGGCCGAACGCATCCGCGAGGCAGCGCTTGATCTGGGAGTGAAACGCATCGTGGTCGGCGAATGCGGCCATGCCTGGCGCGTCGCCTACAGCTTCTGGAACACGCTCATCGGACCATTCGATTTTCTCGATCCGCGCTATCCGGCGCCGCAGCACATTTGTGAATTGACCTACGGCCTCATCCGCAGCGGTGCGATCACACTCGACAAGAGCGCCAACGACGACAAGGTGGTGACTTTTCACGATTCCTGCAATGTTTCACGCGCCTCACGCATGGGTGATGTGCCGGGCGGACAGTTTCTCATCCCGCGCGAAATCATCCGCGCCTGCGTCAACAAGTTTGTTGATATGGCGCCAGATACCATTGGCGAGACCACTTTTTGTTGCGGCGGCGGCGGCGGTTTGCTGACCGATGACCTGGTCGAATTGCGCGTCAAAGGCGCACTACCCCGCATGCAGGCATTGCAGCAGGTGGTGGAGGAGCACGGCGTCAACTATATGGCTGCGATCTGTGCCATCTGCAAGAGCCAGTTTACCAAGGTGCTTCCCTACTATAAGCACCCCATGGACATGATCGGCAGCGTACACGGACTGGTGAGCAACGCGATCGTGCTGGGACCAAAGCAATGAAAAAACGGATCAACCGGAGATAACCATGTCAGCGCCAGCGAGCAAGCCCGATGCAAAGAGCGGGCATACATTCCGCAAATTCAAGGACGGCGATCACAAGTGGGACTCGTTCCAGGAGCAGATTTTTTCTGCTGACGCGACCGACAAGTGCCCGACCTATATACACAAGACACCGCCTTGCCAGGCGAGCTGCCCTTCGGGGGAAGACATCCGTGGCTGGCTCAATATCGTGCGCGGAGTGGAGAAGCCGCCCAAGGGTACGGGCATGCAGGAGTACGCGTTCCAGCGTGTGAGCACCGCCAATCCGTTTCCCTCGATGATGGGGCGGGTGTGCCCGGCGCCCTGCCAGACTGGTTGCAATCGCAACGTCGTCGAAGATTACGTCGGCATCAACGCGGTCGAGCAGTACATCGGCGACTACGCGCTGGAGCAGAAATTCAGTTTTCAGGCGGGTCCCGAGACCGGCAAGAAGGTCGCCATCATTGGCGGCGGCCCGGCGGGACTCTCGGCGGCGTATCAGCTGCGTCTCAAAGGGCATGCGGTGACGCTCTACGACGATCACGCCGAGCTGGGCGGGATGGCGAAATACGGCGTGCCGGGCTACCGGCTGCCGCGCAAGCATCTGGACGGCGAGATCGACCGCATCACCGCGATGGGCGTCGAGGTCCGGCTCGGCACGCGCATCGGTACGGATGTCCCGCTGCGGGATATCGAGGCGCAGTTCGACGCCGTGCTGCTGGCGATCGGCCTTAAGGCCGGGCGTGCCTTGCCGGTGCCGGGCGCGGACGCGCCCAATTGCATCAGCGGCGTCGCGTTTCTCGAGGCTTTCAACCAGGGGCGGCTTCAGTCCGTCGCGGGCCGCGTGGTGGTGGTCGGCGGCGGCGATACGTCGGTGGACGTGGTTTCGGTGGCGCGCAGGCTGGGCTATGTCGAAGACCTGAAGGAGACCGAGCGTCCCGAGTTCGTCGTCATGGGCCACACCGCGCACGACGTGTCGGCCACGGCCGCACGGGAAGGCGCCGACGTGATGCTGATCTCGATGCAGCCGATCGAGCAGATGAACGCGGCCAAGCATGAGATCGAGGACGCCCAGCGCGAGGGCGTGAAGATCCGCGGCAGCCTGTTGCCGGTGAAGGTTCTCCTCGACGAGAAGACCGGCCGCGCCAAGGCGCTGCGCGTGGTCGAGCTGGACTATTCGAGTGGCAAGATGGTGCAGAAACCCGGCACCGAAATGGACCTGGAAGCCGACCTGATCGTCTCGGCCATCGGCCAGTCCGGTAACTTTCAGGGCCTCGACGGCTTCGATAACGGCAAGGGTTTGGTGAACGCCGACAAGTTTTATCAAGTGCCGGGCAAGCCGGGTGTGTTCGCCTGTGGCGACGTCATCCGCCCGCATCTGCTCACCACGGTGATCGGGCAGGGGTCGATCGCCGCCGACAGCATCGACCGCTATCTGAACAAGCAGGAGATGGCGAAGCGGCCCAAGGTCGATGTGCACCATTTCAACCTGCTCGACAAGCTGCGCGAGGTGAACCTCGAGCCCGAGCCGTTCAAGGCGCTCGAGGAGCCGGAGCTGCGCGAGATCGACCGCGGCCTGCGCGGCACCGACCTCGCCGGCAAGGCGGTGGGCGGCTTTGCCGTCCACAACTACGAGGACCGCGGCGCCGCGGAAGTCTGCAAGTCCGAAGAGCTGTTCCTCGGCCACTTCCCCCACCTGGAGCGCATCAAGCGTACCGAAATCGGCCCATCGGCCGAAGAAGTGCTGGGACACTTTGCCGAGCGCATGGTCGGTCTGAACGACAAACAGGCGGTGGATGAATCCAAGCGCTGCATGAGCTGCGGCATGTGCTTTGAATGCGACAACTGTGTCATCTATTGCCCGCAAACCGCGGTCAAGCGCACTCCCAAGTCTGAAGCCACCATGGGACGCTACGTCTACACCGACTACGACCTGTGCATTGGTTGTCACATCTGCGCCGATGTCTGCCCAACAGGCTATATCAAGATGGGCATGGGTGATCACTGATTGCCGGTGAGACGAGTATGGTGCGGATTACGCTACTGATCATGATTCTCGCGGTAACCTTCGCGGGATACGCCGAGGCTGGCGAAAAACCCGAGAGGCGTGTCCAGATGCCGGTGGTCAAAATTGAGAAAGGCGAAGTTTGTGTGGCACCGACCGGGGAGATGCGCCGCAATCACATGAAAATGCTGATGCATCAGCGCGACGGGACGGTGCGTCAGGGGCTGCGCGAACCCCGCTTCAGTCTCAAGAACTGCATCGAATGTCATGCCAGCCGCGAGACCGGTAGCGTGCTCGGCAAGGACGGCTTTTGCGCAAGCTGTCATACCTATGCTTCGGTGAAAATAGACTGCTTCGAGTGCCATACGCCGTTGCGGCAGACCCGTGCTGCCGGAGTTGCCCGGTGAACCCCGACCGGCGCCAGTTGTTGGGTTGGAGCGCCGCTGCCGCAGCAAGCGTTGCGTTGGCGCCGACCTTCAGGCTGATTGAGCTTGCGCAGGCGCGCTCGCCGGAGGAGGCTGCTTCCACGCTCCAGCGCTGGGGGCTGCTGATCGATATTACGAAGTGTACAGATTGTGACGAGTGTGTTACTGCCTGCCACGAAGAAAACGGCATTAGCGGTCAAAAAAGCGGCCACGGTCGGCCCGAGACCGATGCGCAGTGGATACGCAAGGTGGATTTGCGCGACAAGCATACCGGCTATGCGCAGACGCTGCCGCTCATGTGCCAGCACTGCGAACACCCGCCATGCGTGGACGTGTGTCCGACTGGCGCTTCGTTTAAGCGTGACGACGGCATCGTGCTGGTCGATAAACATACTTGCATTGGCTGTCGCTACTGCGTTATGGCCTGTCCGTATGGCGCACGCTCCTTCATCCACGAAGCGTTGAGCGGGCAAAAGGCAGACGTGCCGCGTGGCAAGGGCACGGTGGAATCCTGCACGCTGTGCGTGCATCGCGTGGATCGCGACGAAACACCGGCTTGTGTCGAAGCCTGCAACCGTGACGGCGGCAAGGCCATGGTATTCGGCGATCTCAACGACCCCTCGGCGGAAATTCACCAGCGACTGCGCAGCGAATCTTCAACCCAGATCCGCGCTGATCTTGCCCTCAACACCGGCGTGCGTTACCAGGGGCTGTAGCACATGACGCGCGTTCAGTACCGTGAAATTGAAGGCCGCAGCAGTGGTTTCTACGTGCTGCTGGGTGTGCTGGGCGCCTTGATTCTCGGCGGCCTCGGTGCCGCGTGGTACATGGAGCATCACGGGCACATTGTGACGGGAATGACCAACCGTATCGTGTGGGGAACTCCGCATGTGTTTGCGGTGTTTCTGATTGTTGCGGCATCGGGCGCACTTAACGTGGCATCGATCGCCTCGGTATTCGGTCGCGATGTTTACAAGCCGCTGGCGCGGCTCTCGGGGTTGCTTGCAGTTTCTCTGCTCGCCGGAGGCCTCGCGGTACTGGTGCTCGATCTGGGGCGACCCGACCGCCTGATCGTGGCGATGATGAACTACAACTTCAAGTCAATCTTCACCTGGAATATCTTCCTCTATACCGGTTTCTTCGCTGTCGTGGCATTTTATCTGTGGACGCTGTTCGATCGGCGCATGAATGGCTACACCAAGCGTGCGGGCTTGCTGGCTTTTCTCTGGCGTCTTATTCTTACCACCGGCACCGGATCGATTTTCGGCTTCCTGGTGGCGCGTGATCCCTATAACAGTGCGCTGCTTGCGCCATTGTTCATCGTCATGTCGTTTTCCCTGGGACTGGCGATTTTTCTGCTGGTGCTGATGGCTGCCTGCCGGTGGAGCGGCCGCGCGCTGGGTGATGCAGTGCTGCAAAGGCTGGGGAAGTTGCTCGCTATATTTGTCGCAGCGGTTCTGTATTTTGCGGCGATCCATCATCTGACTAATCTGTATATCGCCCGGCAGCACGATCTCGAACGCTTTTTTCTCTGGGATGGTGGCATTTACCCTGTGCTCTTCTGGTTCGGCCAGATATTGATCGGCAGCATCCTGCCCCTGACGCTATTGCTTAATCCCCGATTAAGCCGGTCGCGTCGCCTCGTCGTGGTCGCAGCGGCATGCGTGATTCTGGGCGGTCTGGCGCAGCTCTATGTGCTCATCATCGGCGGCCAGGCTTATCCGCAACTGATGTTCCCGGATAAAGAAGTTGCCAGCAGTTTTTTCGACGGTGTGGTCGCGGCATACGCCCCAAGCCTGCCGGAAATCATGCTCGGAGTAGGTGGAATGGCACTGGCGCTGGCGCTCACAGCCATAGCAATCAAAGTGTTGCCCTTCCTGCCGCAAAGTCTGGCGGACAGCGATGCGGATTCGGTTGCTGTGTGAACCGACTTTTCATCTCCGCAGCTCACAAATCATCAGGCAAGACCACGGTGTGCGTCGGCCTGTGCGCCGCTTTGCGCATGCGCGGCGAGACAGTGCAGCCGTTCAAGAAAGGCCCTGACTACATTGACCCGTTGTGGCTGGGGCTTGCTGCCGGGCGATCCTGCTACAACCTCGACCCCTACCTCAGCGAAGCGGAGGAGATTCGTGTCGAATTCGCGCAGCGCATGGACGGCGCTTCAATCGGTATTGTGGAAGGCAATAAGGGCCTGTACGACGGACTCGATTTGAAAGGCAGCAACAGCAATGCTGCGCTTGCCGTATCCCTGGGCACACCGGTGGTGCTGGTAATCGATGCGCGTGGCATGACGCGCGGTATTGCGCCGCTGATTCTTGGTTATCAGGCGTTTGATAAAAATATTAAAATTGCAGGCGTGATTCTGAACCAGCTTGGCGGTTCGCGCCACGAAGCCAAGCTGCGCGCCGTGATTGCTCACTATACTGATGTTCCGGTGCTTGGCGCTGTGCAGCACGACGAGCGCATGACCATTGTTGAGCGCCACCTGGGACTGATGCCGAGCAACGAAACGCAGACTGCGTGCGAGCGCGTAAACGAAATCGCAACTCTCATCACTGCCGGTGTTGACCTCGATCGTCTGCTTGCTGTTGCCCGCGATGCATCGCCCTTGCCTGCGGCTCCGGTCAGCACCGCACCAGGGCGGCTGGGCGGCCCGCCGGTGCGAGTGGGGATCGCACGCGATGCGGCGTTCGGATTTTATTATCCGGGCGATCTCGAAGCTTTGGGTGCCGCCGGCGCGGAATTGATTCCCTTCGATGCTTTGCGGGATAAATGCCTGCCGCAGGTGGACGGCCTGTTCATTGGTGGCGGATTTCCTGAGACGCATATGGATGCTCTTGCCGCGAATGCCGAACTGCGCGCCGACGTGCGCAGAGCGATCGAAGCCGGGTTACCGGCTTACGCCGAGTGCGGTGGTCTGATGTATCTCGCCCGTGGAATCGAATGGAACGAGCGCCGCGCCGAGATGGTTGGCGCCATCCCTGCCGACATCGTCATGCATGCCCGTCCGGTCGGGCGCGGTTACGTGCATTTGCGTGAAACCGGCCGCAGCCCCTGGCCACAGGCGCCGCTGCGGGATGCATTACCGATTCGCGCGCATGAGTTTCACTATTCGAGCGTCAAAAATCTTCCGCGGAGCACCGAGTTTGCTTACGCGGTCGAGCGCGGCCACGGCATCGACGGCCGGCACGACGGCATCGTGTACAAAAACCTGCTTGCATCATATGCACACCTGAGGGATGTTACCGGTAATTCCTGGGCGAGGCGCTTTGTCAATTTTGTTCGGAGCTGCAAACATGCCGCTTGAAATTGCCGGGAAAATACTGAGGGCCGATGACGAAGGATATCTGGTTGATCCTGCGGATTGGAGTGAAGAGATCGCTTTGGAATTGGCGCGTCAGGAGGGAATAGTTCTCACAGAGAGACACTGGGCGGTGATTGGGTTTGTGCGGCAGTATTTCGGGCTGCACCACATTGCGCCGGATGCGCGCTTCGTTCTCAAGTACCTGGCTGAGACCGGGGGTACGGAACGAAACGAACTGTTCCGGTTGTTTCCCTATGGTTACGTCAAGCAGGCCTGCAAAATATCTGGCATGCGCAAACCCCGTGCATGGAGCACTGGTTGAGTGCCGACAGTATTGGAGCATTGATGATCATAATCACACCACAAGCTGCCGGACAAATTCTCAAATCTGCACAACAGCAATCGGATCCGAATGAAATCTATCTGCGTCTGGCTGCGCGTTTGAGCGATAAAGGGACGATTGAATATGGCATGGGCTTCGACGGCAAGACTGAAGACGACTTGCTGGTAATTGCACGCGATATCAAGGTGCTGATCTCGCCCGGCAGTGTCGAATTGCTGACGGGGGCGACTCTCGACTATGTCGAGATCAATCCCGGCGAGGCACGTTTCATATTCATCAATCCTAACGATCCTTCGCACAAGCCGCCTGGTCCTGCGCGCTGAACGCTGGACATGGCCGCGCCCGAGGTTTAGCCTGAAGTTCATTCGATTTTACTTCCGCTTTGTGCAACACTGGATCACGCATGCCCGAGCACGCCGCACCGAACCAAACCACGAAAGCCTCTGACGCGGCGAGCCAGAACCACGCCGGTTCGCGGACCCAGGCAGTGCGACTTTCGCGGAAGACGCAGTCTCTCGATGTCCTGTACGAAATTGCTGCCAGCCTGAGTCGCCCCGGCAATCTTGAGCAACTACTCGGTGGGTTTCTTGATACCTTTATTGAATTAATCGATGCGCGCGCGGCAAGTGTGCGACTTGTTACCGGGGATGGTCATATCCGGCTCATCGCAAGCCGCGGTCTTTCGCGGGAGGCAGTCAGGGGTGACAGCCTGATGCCGGTAGGGCTCTGCCTATGCGGCCTAGTTTCCACAGGAGGCGGTTTGCGCGTTCAGAGCGGCACCGCGCCCTGTGCAAAGCTCATCGGCAGCCCCATGCTGGCACGCGATTGCGCAGAGTTCGTGGTGGTGCCGGTGCAGTACCAGGATCGTATTCTGGGTGTATACAATCTTTTTCTCGACAATCCACTTTCCGTGATGGGCGAGGATATGCGCGACCTGCTGATCAGCGTGGGCCGCCACCTGGGCCTTGCCATTGAGAAGGCGCATCTGGAGGGCGAGGCGCGCCGTCTCGCCATCATGGAAGAGCGAAATATCATCGGTAATGAGCTGCACGACTCGCTTGCGCAATCGCTCATCGGCATGCGTCTGCAACTGCAAGTGTTGCATGAGTCCCTGGCGCGCAAGGATTTCAGTGCCGCCCAGTACGAAGCAGGTGCCCTGCGCCGTGCGCTGACGCAGGCGAATTCGGATCTACGTGACCTGCTGACTAACTACAGGTTGAAAATTGATGAATCCGGGCTGGTGAAAACGGTTGATAACCTGGTCGAACGCTTTGTCCGAGAGACCGGCATCGCGGTGTTTTTCCACAATGAGTGCGCGGCTCTCGCACTTTCGCCGATGCAGGAGGTGCAGGTTTTCTACATTATCCAGGAGGCTCTTACCAATATTCGCAAGCATAGCGGAGCGCGGAATGTGCGCATCATGCTGAATAACGAGGATGATCTCTACACCGTGTTGATCGAAGATGATGGCTTGGGCATGACCGACGTTGCCGAGAGCGCGTCTGGCGAACATGCAGGTTTGGAGATCATGCGAGAACGTACTGAGCGGCTGCCAGGCCAGATTGTGATTGAGAGCGATCCGGGTGAAGGTACGCGGATTGTCTTGATTTTCAACGCACCGATAGCAATAGTTCGCGGCTGAAGTCGAGAACAGCATGCGGGTACTCCTGATCGATGATCATTCTCTGGTGCGTAAGGGCATCGAGGAACTGCTGCAGAGTCGCGGCATTCAGGTAGTGGCGTCAGTAAGTTCGGGTGAGGAGGGTGTGCGGCGTGCGCGTGAAATTTCCTCGGACATTATTTTGCTTGACGTCAAGATGCCGAAGATGACCGGTATCGAGACTTTGAGGCAACTGCGCGCGAGCGGCGTCAGCACGCCGGTGGTGATGCTTACCATGAGCCGCGAGGACGACGACCTGAGCGCAGCGCTGCGCGGCGGCGCGCAGGGATATTTACTGAAAGATATGGAGTCCGAGGAGTTGTTGCCGGCGCTCGAGGCAGTGCTGCGCGGCGACAATGTGGTGGCCAAGGAAATGGTGGGCACGCTGGCCCATCTCTTGCGCGGCGATACAGGTGCCGATGGGAAAACGAAAAAAACAGCGGCGCCTTTCGCGGGGCTCACCCCCCGCGAGCTGGAAATCCTGGAGCATCTCGCGGGAGGCGCCAGTAACAAGATGATCGCGAATGCCCTCGATATCACGGAGGGCACTGTCAAATTGCACGTCAAGGCGATCCTGCGGAAGCTGGGGATGCGCTCACGGGTCGAAGCGGCAGTCGCTGCGGTCGAACACGGTTTGGGCAAGGGCAAGAGAACAAGCGGCGCATGACGGTGCGCACTCGGACAGCGTCCGATTTGGTCAAAGCGGTGTTATGTGGTCAGGATCAGAGCGCATTCACGAACAATTGAGTACGCGGCAATCCATGATCGAGTAGCTGGAACTCGACCGCGTTCGCCCATGGCCCGGGTCCAGCGACATAGACATCGTAATCGTCCAATCGCGGATGATCCTGCAACACCTGTCGCAGCGCCAATTGCATGAGTGCATCATCCGGCATGGCAGCGGCTGCGGAAATCGGGACATAGCGGAAGTTGTCCAGGGCGTCGCTCCAGGAGCGGCAGAGATTGTCGAGGTAGTGCCCCTTGGCGGAGGCAATCCAGTACAGATTCAGTGTGTCGGCTGCATCGAGTGCCATGGCGTGTTCGATGAGGCTCTTGATGGGGGCAAAGCCGGTATCACAGGCGATGAAGATGAGCGGGCGATGCGACTCCTCATTCAGTGCGAACTCCCCATGGGGTCCTTCGATAAGCACTGAATCCCCGCTTTTGAGTTCATTGAACACGCGTTCGGCGAAATCGTTACCGGGGCATTGGCGGATGTGGAACTGCAGGTTGCGGTCGTCGCAGGGACAACTGGCCACCGCAAAGGAGGCGGATGACCCGCCGGGAAGACCGAGCAACACCGATTGGCCGGCGAGAAAGCGCAGCCGATTGGTGCGCGGAGTTTGAAGGTGCAGCAGTCGCATGTCCTCCGCAATCGGGCTGATGGATTTTATTTTGGCCTCGATTTTCTGCAACGGCATATCGACAGCGCCATGTGCTTCGCGTGCTTCGATCACGAGATCAACGAGGGCAGTGTTACAGCACATCAGTACAACACCAGAATTCTTCTCGGCCTCCGTAAATGCGTAGTCGGAGTGCCTGGTCTTCTGGACTTTTCCCGACAGGATCCTTGCCTTGCATTTTCCGCAACTGCCAATACTGCAGCCATAGTCGAGCGACATCCCCGCGCGTAGTGCTGCCTCCAGCAGGCTATCGTTGCCATCGACGAAGAACTCCCGGCCACTCGGCTGTATCTTGACGTGTGCTGTCATGATCCTCAGAAAGTTGTCTTGTGCCAGCAGCGGCTGGGGCTTTTTACCGTGCGGAATAGTTTCCAGGTTTTGCGTCAGCCAGTCGAGCAGTTGGAGCTCATTAGTCTGGGAGGTTGCCGTTTTGCCGAACTCGCGCAGCTTTACCAGCAATTGTTCCAGTATCGTCCGGTAGTAATCCAGCTGTGCCTGTGCCTGCGCCCGCTCCTTGCTCATTTCGGTCAGGCGTGCAATCAGCACCTCAGAATTGGGCAGCAGGCGCTCGCGCATGCGCTTGGCGAAGGCAGTGTCCTTGATCTGCTCTATCCGCTCAAGGGCAGTATCGTTCTCTAGTTTGATCTGAGGGTATGCGCGCAGCAGGTCTTCAGCCGATACCAGTCCTTCGAACGTAGCGAGTTCGCCGCTCTTTACTTTGCTTTGAAGCGCCCCGCGACTGACGCCGATGAGACGCGCAGCACGTAATAATGTGAGAAGCTGCGACATGTCCCTTCTGATGCAAATCGTTCGTCTATAAATGTATTATATCGAACTAGCGGCATCCGACCGCAATCGAAGAACCCCATGGATTTTCTGCCGATTTTTATCGATATTCGCGATCAGCCCTGCCTAGTGGTGGGTGGTGGCGAGGTGGCGGCGCGCAAATGCACCATGTTGTTGCGTGCCGGTGCGCGCGTCACGCTTCAGGCGCCGGCGCTGAGCAAGGCGTTTGACGCTGATCTCGCTGCCGCCCGGATTACTCACCATTCAGAAAATTTTCAAGATGAGGACGTGACCGGGTATGCCCTGGTGATTGCCGCCACTAATGACGATGCTGTAAATCGTGCGGTAGCTGCCGCGGCTAAGACGCGGTACATCCCGGTGAATGTAGTCGATCAGCCAGCGCTCTGTTCGTTCATCATGCCTTCCATCATCGAGCGAGCACCGGTTATCGTGGCGATTTCAACCGGCGGCGCCTCGCCGGTATTGGCGCGCCTGTTGCGTGCGCGCCTGGAAAGCCTGATTCCGGCGGGCTACGGTCGCCTTGCCGCGCTCGCTGCGACTTTCCGCGATCAAGTCAAGGCGCGTTTCAAGCCTGCAGAGCGTAGGCGCGTCTGGGAACGCGTGCTGCAAGGGTCTATTGCCGAGTTGGTACTCACCGGACGCGATGACCAGGCGCATAAGGCATTGCAAAAAGCACTCGATGACCAGAGTCTTGCATTCGGCGGCGGCGAAGTAGCCCTCATCGGAGCAGGGCCGGGCGATCCGGATTTGCTGACGTTCCGCGCGCTGCGTCTCATGCAACGGGCTGATGTCGTGGTGTACGACCGATTGGTATCCCAGCAGGTTCTCGATCTGGTCCGGCTGGATGCCGAACGCATATATGTCGGCAAGGAACGGGCGAAACACACCTTGCCTCAGGAGGACATCAATCATCTGTTGGTGCGCCTGGCCAGGGAAGGCAAGCGCGTAGTGCGCCTCAAGGGTGGCGACCCATTTATTTTCGGGCGCGGGGGAGAGGAGATTGCGACGCTGTCCGCAGAAGGTATCCCCTTTCAGGTAGTGCCGGGGATTACCGCCGCGGCAGGCTGCTCGTCCTATGCCGGAATTCCGCTCACGCATCGCGATTATGCGCAGTCGGTGATTTTCGTTACCGGACATCTGCAGGATGGCAGCATGAATCTCAATTGGGCGGCGCTTGCCCAGCCGCGTCAAACCATAGTGATCTACATGGGTCTGGTCGGCATTGAAATACTCTGCGCCGAACTGATCGCGCATGGACTGGTAGCCGATACGCCGGCGGCGCTCATCCAGCAGGGCACGACTCTGAATCAACGCGTATTGACCGGCAGCCTGGCGACGCTTCCCCGCATTGTGCGCGAAGGTGCCGTGAAGGCGCCGACCATTATTATCATCGGCGAAGTGGTCAAACTGCGGGAGCAGTTGAAATGGTTCGAGCCGTGAGCATCAGCGTTCGTGGTTGCTTGGCTCGCCAAAGGGGATGAGGGGGGGCACTGGCGCGAGCTTATTCCTTTGTCCTGAACGTCCGGTAACGAGCAATTCTGTTGAAACAGCTCCTTTTCCTGAGCCAATTGAAAAATATCTGATTATTGTTCTAAATATCGACTCTCTGGCGGAGAGAGAGGGATTCGAACCCTCGTTACGGTTTTCACCGTAAACACGCTTTCCAGGCGTGCGACTTAAACCACTCATCCACCTCTCCGGTGGGGCGCATTTTATCAGACTCAATTGAGCAGCCTGGTTGCGTATCGGACAGTGATCACACAGCAGCTATGCGTCAGCCACGAAAATCTATTGGGTCAGCAGGCGCATCAATGCGCCCACACCATGCCCGACTTCGCTTTCCAGAGGAAAGGAGAGCATGCCCATGACCGAATAGCCGAGCAGCCACGGCATGAGATAGAAGCGGAACATGAAGAAGAACCATGCAACATAAAGTGGTACCACCGGTGGTACGAGGAAATCCGGAGTGATGGGGGCGAACAGCTTCAGCAGCGGTTTGGTCACCCGAACAAAAAATTGCATGAAAAAGAAAGTGCTGGTTTCTGGCAGAAAAATCCCCATGCCGAAGCGGCCGATCAGTGTCCACATCACCATGCCGAGGATGTAATCAATGGCGATGACCCAGATCGGGAATGCTTCCGTCATGCTGGCTTTCTTGTTCTGTAAAAAATCGAATATTGAGGTGCTAAAAAAAAGCCGGGGCGGATTGCTGCCGCCCCGGCTTGACTTGATGCGACTAGGTTAGTGAGTGGCGCCGAGCACCGATTTGCCTTTCGGAATGCGGATCTCGTCGACCATGGCCTGGGTTTCTGCATCAGGCGGTGCGGTCATGAG
>JAQBGW010000084.1:0-25435 GCA_032128415.1 Betaproteobacteria bacterium
CCGCCCATCCTTCAACTGCACGCCCTGTGCCCCGCGGGAATCCACGCATACATTGACCACCTCGGCACCGGTGTCTATATCCACGCCGCGCGCACGCGCCTCGGAGGACATCGCATGAGTAATGGCCCCCATGCCGCCAACGGCATGGCCCCAGACGCCGCGCTTGCCGTTGACTTCGCCGAACACGTGATGCAACAGCACATAAGCCGTGCCTGGTGCATAAGGGCTGGCAAAGTTGCCGACGATGGCGTCGAAACCGAACGCGGCCTTGATCGGAGCCGACTCGAACCAGGCGTCGAGCAGATCGCCGGCACTTTTGGTAAACAGATCCAGCACGTCGCGTCGCGCCGACATGTCGAGTTTTTTGAAACGGCGTGCGGTTTTGATCGCCGCAAAAAAGTCACCGACGCCGCCGCCAACATTCGGCGGTGTTTCCAGAGACAACTCGCGCAACACATCACCCACGCGCTCCAGCATCGCGTAATACTCGGGCAGTCGGGCAGCATCCGCGGCAGAAAATCGTGCGACCTCGGTCTGCGTCGCCGCCAGAGAACCGCCCACTTTAAGATAGGTTTCGTCCGGCAGCGGCAGGAAATTCGAGATCGGCCGCTCGAGTATGCGCAGGCCGTGTTCGTTCAATCGCAGATCACGGATGACCTGCGGATTGAGCAGACTCACCGTGTAACTCGCCGTGGAATTGCGGAAACCGGGATGAAACTCTTCGGTCACGGCGGCGCCGCCCACGATGGCGCGGCGTTCGAGCACGCGCACCTTGAGACCGGCCGCAGCCAGATAACAAGCGCAGGTCAGGCCGTTATGGCCACCACCGACGATCAGCACATCGCAGGCTACGGGTGGGGACATGATGAGAACCAGGCTGGCGTGCAGGTATGAAAATGGCGCGCCCGAGACGATTCGAACGTCCGACCCCTGCCTTCGGAGGGCAGTACTCTATCCAGCTGAGCTACGGGCGCGTTGCAGCGCAAATTCTAACATGCCCCTCAGGGCGGCCGTTTTACCGGGGGCGGCAATGTCGATATAATCCGCGCTTTCTCGCGGCTCCAGGATATCGCATGAGCGAAAACCACACTCCGGAACACAATTCCCTGATCAAAACACCGAAACAACTGGCCATCGTTGTCGTGCTTTCGTTCATCGTCCCGGTGGTCGTCATCGTAATGCTGGCCCAGCTTGCCACCAGCGGCAAAAAATCAGCTCCACCTACCGCCGCCAGCGAGGAGGCAATCGCACAGCGTATCAAGCCGGCTGGAGATGTGGTGATTGCGGCAGCGGGCGACGCGCTGCAGGTACGCACCGGCAAAGCGGTTGTCGAGAGTTCCTGCGCGGCATGTCACGCGACCGGTGCCCTGAACGCTCCGAAAATCGGCGACACCGGTGCCTGGGGCAAAATGATCCCGCGAGGGCTCGATGCGCTTACAGCTAACGCCATCAAGGGAATACGGCAAATGCCCTCCCGTGGTGGCAATCCTGATTTGACAGATTTCGAAATTGCGCGCGCGATTGTTTATATGGCCAATCAGTCCGGTGGCAATCTCAAGGAGCCCGCGGCACCGGCAAATCCACCCCCTGCAGCAGCTACGCTCGCACCGCCCATCGCTGTGGCAGCAGCGCCTGCGGCAGCAGTTTCAGCCGCACCTGCCGGCGGCGATTCAGCCAAGGGCAAGAGCATTTACGACGCAAGCTGCGCGGCTTGTCATGGCGCCGGCATTGCCGGAGCCCCCAAGGCCGGCGACAAAGCAGCCTGGGCGCCGAGATTGAAAGCGGGCAGAGATGTTCTGTATGCGAGCGTCATCAAGGGTAAAGGCGTCATGCCACCTAAGGGCGGCAATGCTGCGCTCACGGACGCCGATGTCAAAGCTGCAGTTGACTATCTGGCGGGGCTCGCCCGGTAGCGCGCTGCTGAAACGAAAACAAGGCGCAGCGACCCTGCGCCTTTTTTATTCCATCGGTTTGGTCATGACTGGTTGACGTACATGGCGACATACGCGATTGGCGATATCCAGGGTTGTTATGACGAAATGCGGCGGCTGCTCGACACCGTCGCGTTCGATCCGGCGCGCGATCAGTTATGGCTGGTCGGTGATCTGGTCAATCGCGGCCCGCGTTCGCTGGAAGTGCTGCGTTTCGTCAAAGGGCTCGGTGATCACGCTATCACCGTGCTTGGCAATCACGATCTGAATTTGCTGGTGGTGGCCGCCGGAGTACGCAAACCACACCCGGAAGACACGCTTGATGATTTGCTTCAGGCGCCGGATCGCGAAGAGTTGCTGGATTGGCTTCGCCGGCAACGGCTGATGCACGTCGATGCCGGTTATGCAATGGTGCATGCGGGGCTGTTGCCGCAATGGAGCATCGCGCAAGCGCTGGTGCTGGCACGCGAAGCTGAAGCCGCGCTGCAGGCTCCTGATCACGGTGAATTCCTGCGCCGGATGTATGGCAACGAACCGGCGCGGTGGCAGGACGATCTGGCTGGATATGGCCGGCTACGCATCATCATCAATGCCATGACTCGGTTGCGGCTGTGTACACCGGACGGTCTTATGGAATTCACACACAAGACCGAACTCAAAGGCGCTCCGGCGGGTTTTCTGCCGTGGTTTGATGTGCCGGGACGCGCCAACCGCGAAACGCCGGTTATTTTCGGTCACTGGGCAGCGCTGGGCCTGGTGCTGCGCACGGATGTGCTGGGGCTCGATTCCGGTTGCGTGTGGGGTCGCCGATTGACTGCGGTGCGACTCGAAGATCGTTGCATCTTCCAGTGCGGTTGCGAATCCGTTACTGCGCAAGGCGGCGAGCAATAGCCCCCTGCGCAGCTTTGGCGAGCGCGCGACGGTGCGCGCCTGCGCCGGGCACAACATCAAGAAACCAGGCATGGGCGTGAATGACCGGTTGCCCTGAAATTGACCGCAACGTGTCCCACAAGGTCTTCTCACCAACGTAGGCCGCTTCGGTGCAAAGCGCACCATCGCCGCGTTCGAAGCGCAGCGCCACCGGATGCACATCTGCGCCGGCAACCGACGCCGGCTGTAACAACGAGCTGTGAAACGGCAGCACCCGCGAACCGTCCGTCGTCGTACCCTCGGGAAAAACTGCACACATATCACCGTCATGCAGTGCAGCGGACACCAGCCCGGTGATGCGTAGCGTATCCCTGCGCCGCGCCCGCTCGAAAAACAACGTGCCGGTCTTTGCGCTCAGCCAGCCGATCACCGGCCAGGCGCGCACTTCGGACTTGGCGACAAATCGTACCGGCAGCACCGAATTGATGACCACAATATCCAGCCATGACACGTGATTGGCGACCAGCATCACCGCGCGCCCCGGGGTTCGACGCGGCGGATCGCCGTGTACGTGCACTCGTACTCCGAGAATGCGCAACAAGGTCTGCGACCAGCGCTTGACGGCAACACGGCGACGCGGCGCAGAGAAAAACGGGAAGGCAAGCGCGACGGTAACCACGCCGCGCAGCAGATGCAGCAAGAAGCGCACAATACGCACGCTGCGTTTTCCTGACAAGGTATACCCGCCGCTCATGGCGGCGATTATAGGGGTGCGCGGTGCAATAGCCGGAAAATGATAAGCGACCTATGACAGACTATTTATTTAAACCGCAGTGAGGAATCAAAAACCCATTTATAGCTTGAAACGCAATTCAGTGGGTTACCCGCGAAGTGCGTCCATCGGACAGAATCCGCACCCGGTCCCCTGCTTTGAAGGTTTCGTCCGCCTCCTGCACGATTGCGACCAGTGCACCGCTATTCAGCTTTACAGTCACCTCCACGCCGGTGCTCCGCGTACCCATCTCTTCGGCCGCCTGACCGGCGACACCGCCTGCGACACTCCCGATGACCGCGGCCACCGTCGATCCACGGCCGCCGCCCACCCCGCTGCCTGCCACGCCGCCGATCACCGCACCCGCTGCCGGACCGATCCCGCTGCGCGTGCCCTCGATCTGCACCGGGCGCACGCTTTCAACAATACCCATGCGCACATTCTGTTCGCGCCGCGCTTCATCGCGCGTATAGCTGCCGCCGCCCAGTCCCGGCGCGCAACCGGTGAGCACCGCCGTGCAAATTAATACCGCTGCATATCCCAGTCGCTGGTCCATGGCATTTCTCCTTGTCACCACATTTTCATGTTGAACGCTTGCTGAAACCTGTCTGCCACCTCATCACGGCTGAACCGGTGGTTCTGCCCGCCGCGCTGTGCGATTTTCAGCGACCCCATCAGCGAGGCCAGTCGCCCGGTAAGCGTCCAGTCTGCACCGGTAGCCAAACCATAAAGCAAACCCGCCCGGAAGGCGTCACCACAGCCGGTCGGATCCAGCACGGCCTCAGGTTTAACGCTTGGAATCCCGATCTGTTTACCACCCGTGTAAACCATGGCGCCCTGCGCCCCCAATGTGACCACAATCGCCTTGACAAGTTTCGCCAACGCGTCGAGCTTTTGCCCGGTGCGCTCCTGCAACATCTGCGCCTCATAGTCATTAACCGTGACATAGTCCGCGAGCCGCACGAACTCAGCAAGCTCCGCGCCGCTGAACATCGGCAACCCCTGTCCGGGGTCAAAAATGAACGGTATGCCAGCTTCATGAAATTCGCGCGCATGCTGCAACATGCCATCCCGTCCGTCAGGGGCAACTATGCCCAGCTTGATATCTTTGGCATCGCCGACATGGTTCTCGTGTGAGTGATTCATCGCACCGGGATGAAATGCCGTGATTTGGTTATCGTCGAGATCGGTAGTGATGAACGCCTGCGCGGTAAAACTGCCGGGCACGATGCGGACATGATCCTGCGCGATCCCCAAACGCTGCAGCCGCTCGTCGTAGGGCAGGAAATCGTCGCCGACAGTCGCCATGATGCGAGCATTGCCGCCGAGCATCTGCAGCGTGTAGGCAATATTGCCGGCGCACCCGCCAAACTCCCGTCGCATGTCGGGCACCAGAAACGCGACGTTCAGGATATGCAACTGATCGGGCAGGATGTGATTCTTGAAACGATCATGGAAAACCATGATGGTGTCGTACGCCAACGAACCGCAGATCAATATCGACATCGGAATCCCGTCTGAAAATGAACTGTGGATTATACCAACGCACCCTCTGTCGTCGTGCGGCGTCGGCTTGGTAGTTCACACCCGGCTATTGCATAATCAGAGGGCCATTGGCACTACAGACCGACAGGGTAACGATCCATAATCTTCCAAAGAGGAACCGCAAACATGTTGAAAGAATTCAAAGATTTCGCCATGAAGGGTAATGTGCTTGATATGGCAGTAGGTATCGTTATCGGCGCTGCATTCGGAAAAATCGTCGAGTCGCTGGTCAAAGATGTCATCATGCCGCCAATAGGATTGTTGATGGGCGGGGTGGATTTTTCCAACCTGTTCGCGGTGCTCAAACGGGGCGCGACGGCAGGCCCTTACGCCACAATTGAAGTTGCCCAAAAAGCAGGTGCGGTGACGTGGAACTACGGTATTTTCATCAATACCATCATCACCTTCCTGATCGTAGCCTTCGCGATATTCATCCTGATCAAGGCTGTCAACAAGGTCAAGAAGGCTGAGCCGCCTCCTGCGCCGGCCGCAACACCGGAAGATGTAGTACTGCTACGCGAAATCCGTGATGCGCTGAAAAAGTAGGCGAGTAGCTTGACTATGCCCGGAAATCATCATAACCTATTGTTTTTATTCAATATTTTAAGAATTCGGGGCGGCGCACTATACATCAGGTGAACAAAATCAGCCCCCACACTAGCGGCACATTCACCAGCGCCAGCAGGACCGCTGCGCTGCCGATGTCCTTGGCGCGTTTTGCCAGGTCGTGTTTCTCCAGCGATATGCGATCAACCGCGGCCTCAATCGCGGAATTCAGCAGTTCGACGATCAGCACCAGCAATACTGACGCAATCATCAACGCTTTGCCGGTGCCTGCGACAGGCATGAACAACGCCGCCGGGATCAGCAGCGCGGCGAGAAATACCTCTTGGCGAAATGCATCTTCGTGACGGAATGCGGCGCGCAAACCGGCGATGGAATAGAAAAAAGCGTTCCATACGCGCGCCAAACCGGTCCTGCCTTTGTGCGGACTTTCCGTCGACGGTGTCGGATCCATGTTGAAAATATCCCCGGGTGATAGCAGGCGCCACGCGCTGCTAGTTTTTTTCTGCGTCGGCGATTTTCTGGTATGCCGCGGCATCGAGCAGCATATCGATCTGCGCGGGATCATCGGGCCTGATGCGGAACATCCAGGCGGCATACGGTTCTGCGTTGACCTTCTCCGGCGCATCGGACAATTCCGCGTTGACGGCAACGATCTCGCCTGAAACGGGTGCGTGGATGTCGGACGCCGCCTTGACCGATTCGATGACACCGCACGCCTCGCCTTGTTTAAACTTGCGACCCGGCGCCGGATTGTCGATGAACACGACATCGCCCAGCATTTCCTGCGCATGCTGTGTAATGCCGACGCTGACTGTGCCATCGGTTTCACGACGTGCCCACTCATGGCTACTGGCGTATTTCAAATGATCCGGCGTACTCATATCCGCTCCACGGGGTCTGCAGCCCCTATAAATTAATTAAATAAAAACAACTTATTACAAAATATCTGCGTTAGCCGGTACGATAATTACAGTCGCGGTGAGGGCAGCAGCGTGAGGCGGAAACCTGCGGCGCCGAGATCGCCGGTCTCCAGCGCAAGCCGCACCGTGAGTTCGGCGTTCGCGGCAAGGCCCGAGTGCGCATCTCGCCCCGGATCCAGATATTCTGCCGGCAGAAATATGCGCCGTGCCAGTGTGTGATCGTTGAAATTGGTCAACACCAGATCCAGCGCCGGATACGCAACGTCATGTCCTGCATGATTTCGTAAAGTTGCCGTCAATTGAATTCGATCAGGGCGCGCCTGATCGAGCGTCTGCAAATCGGAAGCTTCAATGACAATGGCCTTCGGGAGCTGTGGCAGGGGTATGCTGCAACCGGCTTCCACACAAGCGGCAGTCAGCCATTGCCGCACCAGTGAATCCCGCGCGGCAATTTCCCCACGATAAAAAAAGATGCCTTGCGCAGCAAGCGCCAGCAGCAACAATGCACACGCCGCGACCAACCAGGGGCTGCGCTGCGCTCCAGGGATCGGCGCGGCGGTGTGATACACGAACGGATTGTCCGGAGACACGGCGGATTCCTGTGTTTCCGCCCGTACCGTTTCCGCCCGTGCTGCCTCCGCCCGTGCTGCCTCCACCTCCACTGACTCCTCGTCTACCGCTTCCGCCAGTGGTTCCACTGCCTCCGCTGGCAGCACCAAATTCATGGCCGCTGCCGCGTCCGTCGATACCAGCACGGGTTCCGGCAGGTTGACAGACGGTGCGGCGATGGGTGTCACGGGTACTGTCGAAGCCACCATCGCCGCGGGCGACGCAACCGGTGGTGATGCCGTTATCGGCGGTGGCGCAGCAGTCTGGCCAGCATCCGTCTGCATTTCCGGAACCAGCGACGCAAGGCCATTAAATATTTGCATGCACCGCCCACAGCGTACCTGCCCGCCATGCGCCTGTAGTTGTTCCAGCGTAATGCGAAAGGTAGTGTGACAATGCCTGCAGCGGGTGATTATCGACATATTCTCTACTCTACCTGCGAATGCCGCTCAGCAACACCCAACCGTCCTCATGTTCTGCCGGCTGCATGTCGAAATCCACGGTATAACAATCCCGCACGGCAGCGGCCTGCTCAGAAAGTATGCCCGAGAGCGCGATACGTCCACCGGGGCGCGTCAGGCGCCCGAGCAGCGGCGCCAGCACGGTCAGCGGATTGGCGAGAATATTGGCGACGACTAACGTCGCCGGCACAACGGCCGGATCTTCTGCATCAACAAAACGGATGCGAACACCATTCTGTTCGGCATTGTTGCGTGCGGCAGGCAGCGCCTGTAAGTCAATATCCACCCCGCAAGCTGCCGCGGCGCCCAGCTTCATTGCCGCAATGGCAAGAATTCCTGAACCGCATCCGTAGTCCAGCACGTCCATACCCGGTTGTACCGTCGCCGCCAGCCAGCGCAGGCACAGCCGCGTCGTCGGGTGTGCCCCGGTACCGAACGCGACGCCCGGATCGAGAATGATGTTGATTGCGCCGGGATCTGGTGGCATATGCCAGCTCGGCACCACCCACAATCGTGGCGTGATCTGCATGGGGTGGAATTGGCTCTGGGTCAGGCTTACCCAGTCGGCGTCTTCCACGCGTTCGACGCTGAATGCGGGGGTCGCGCTAACCTCTGCGACACGCAACGCCGTGGGTACCGCCACATAAATGTCGTCGTCGATGGCAAACAGCGCGCTGATGCGGTTGTGGCGCCAACCTGTCGCCGGCGCCTCGCCAGGCTCCGCGAAAATCGGCCGCTCCTCAGCAGTTCCGGCCGCAGCGTCCTGTACGTCCACCGCCAAAGCGCCTGCCACAAGCAAGGCATCGGTTAACACTTCGACCGCACTTTCTTCCACATGAATGATGGCGCAGAGCCAGGGCATGATGTGGTTTCGCTGAAGCCCGCGAGCCGCCTTATTCGGCGCGGGTCAGCTTTGTCAGCCGCTCTTCGAGATAATGAATACTCGTACCGCCACGCTGGAATGCAGCATCACGCAGCAATTCCTGATGCAGGGGCAGATTGGTTTTGATGCCTTCGATAACGGTCTCTGACAGCGCAATCTGCAGCCGCGCAATCGCCTGCGTACGCGTGTCGCCATAGGCAATGATTTTGCCGAGCAGTGAATCGTAATGGGGCGGGACAAAGTATCCGCTGTAAACATGTGAGTCCACCCGGATGCCTGGACCGCCCGGCATGTGCAGCGAGGTAATACGCCCGGGGGACGGCGTGAATTTGTACGGGTCTTCCGCGTTAATGCGGCATTCGACAGCATGGCCCTTCAGCGCGATGTCCTTTTGCCGCAATGTGAGCTTCTCCCCGGCCGCCACACGTATCTGCAATTGCACCAGGTCATGACCGGTGATGAGTTCTGTGACGGGATGTTCAACCTGGAGCCGCGTGTTCATTTCAATGAAATAGAACTCGCCGCCCTCGTAGAGGAATTCGAACGTGCCGGCCCCTTCATAGCGAATTTTGCGACAGGCCTCGGTGCAACGTTCAGCGATACGGACGCGCGCCCGCTCGTTGAGCAGCGGCGCCGGCGCCTCTTCGATGACCTTCTGGTGGCGGCGTTGCATGGAACAATCGCGATCACCGAAATACAGTACGTTACGGTGTTTGTCGGCGAGTATCTGGATTTCGATGTGCCGCGGTTTCTCGAGGTATTTTTCCATGTACACCGACGGGTTGCCGAAAGCCGCCTGCGCCTCCGCCCGCGTGGTGTTGATCGCGTTCATCAACGCCGCCTCGGTATGCACGACACGCATGCCGCGCCCGCCACCACCGCCAGCCGCCTTGATGATCACCGGATAACCGATCAGCTTGGCCGTTTTGACGGCGTCCTTAGTGTCTTCGGGGAGCGCGCCGTCCATGCCGGGGACAACCGGAATTCCGGCTTTTTTCATGGCATTTTTGGCGCTGACCTTGTCGCCCATCAGACGTATGGTCTCTGCCCGCGGACCGATGAAGGTAAAACCGCTTTGTTCGACACGCTCCGCGAAATCAGCATTCTCCGACAGAAAACCATAACCGGGATGTATGGCCTCGGCATCCGTTACTTCCGCCGCGCTGATGATCGCCGGCACGTTCAGGTAACTGCCCACAGAGGCTGCCGGCCCTATACAGACTGACTCGTCGGCAAGTCGCACGTACTTCGCGTCGGCGTCGGCTTCGGAATGCACCACTACCGTTTTAATGCCCATTTCGCGACAGGCACGCTGGATGCGCAGCGCGATTTCGCCGCGATTGGCTATGAGAATCTTTTCAAACATGAGGGATTTGCCGGATTGTTTACGTCACCGGTACGTCGTCAGCGGTTTCAGCCGATAACGAAAAGCGGTTGCCCGTATTCGACCGGTTGACCGTTTTCGACCAATATCGCTTTGATGACACCATCGTGATCTGCCTCGATTTCATTGAGCAGTTTCATCGCCTCAATGATGCACACCGTCTCACCGGACTTGACGGTTTGTCCGACCTCGACAAACGACTTGGCGCCCGGTGCAGCAGACCGGTAGAACGTTCCTACCATCGGCGATTTGACCATGTGGCCCTCGGGCTCTGCCGGCGGTACATCGGCGGCCGCCGCTGCCGCAACCGGCACGACGAGCGGTGTCGCCGGCACGACGTGCTGGGGAATCGCCATGGGTGCGCCAGGCGCACCCATTCGGCTGATACGCACCCGCTCCTCGCCTTCGGTAATTTCCAGTTCGGCAATGCCGGACTGCTCAACCAGGTCAATTAACGTTTTCAGCTTGCGCAAATCCATGGCTCAACCCTTGTTGTTGTGGCGCAGTGCGTAGTCCAGCGCGAGTTCATAACCTGCTGCCCCCAGACCGCTGATCACGCCTACGGCGAGGTCGGAAAAATACGATTCGCGGCGAAACGCCTCCCGGGCAAACACATTCGACAAGTGAATTTCAACAAACGGAATGGCTACCGCCGCCAGCGCATCGCGCAAAGCCACGCTGGTATGGGTGTAGGCAGCGGGATTGATCAGGATGAAGGAAACCCCATCGCGACCGGCCTGTTGCACACGTTCCACCAGTTCCGCTTCCGCATTGCTTTGGAACGTCGCCAGCACGGCACCCGCAGCCAGCGCACGCGCCTGCAGGCGCGTTTCGATTTCGGCCAGAGTAGTCGCGCCGTAGATATCCGGCTCGCGCGATCCCAGCAGATTAAGGTTAGGGCCGTTGATCAGCAGCAGTTGTTTGGATTGCGCCATACCGCTCCGGTTTATAATGCGCCTGCCTTGGTGCCCAAATTTATTGACTAATATCCGCGCCCAGGATTGATGGTAGTTTAGTTGCCATTGCAAAAACTACCTTGGCGACGAAGATAGCTAATTTTGCCAGAAGTTAGCAACAAAAGTCTTATTTTAATTAGAATTCGGCGCAGATCGCAATCTAGCTATTTATTATACCCGAACGCGGCGTTTTCGCGCCTACCTGCCGTCCCTGTCGATACTCTCAAAAGATCTGGAGGCAATGCTCGAATAACGATGATTTCTAATTTTATGACATTTAGAAGAAGTTAAGCGATTTTAAAGCCGAGTTGCCGGTAGATCGCTGCCGTAGCGAAGCGCCGTTGTCTCAAAATAGCAGGGATTTAGGCCTAATCCGGCCACTGATGCGCGTTACATCAAAGGGGTTAGTTGCGCCCGCAGACTCGCTGCGGAAATACCCCCGGCAAGTCCGCTCACCAGTCGTCCAGAGCGATCGACCACCAGCGTATAGGGCAGAACACCCGCCTTGTTTCCGGCCCGGCGCGAAAGATCGATCGACTCCATGCCGCCGAGCAGCAGCGGATAGTTAATCTGGAATTCCGCGGCAAAACTCCGGACCTGGTCAGCTTGGTCTATGGCGATACCGATAAATTGCAGTCCTTGGTCGCCGTATTCACGCTGCAGCTTGACGAAAATCGGGATCTCTTCGCGGCACGGCCCGCACCAGGTTGCCCAGTAATTAATCACTAGTACACGCCCGAGAAAATCGCCTGGCGACTGTTCCTTGCCGTCCAGCGCGGTCAACCGACTGGCCAGTATTTCCGCTATCGAGGAGTCGGTAGTTGATGCTGCCGTCGTGCCGCGCCAGCGGTGGAAACCGTAGCCCGCCGCGGCGACTGCGCCGCCGATCGCAGCAAAGATTACGGCGCGGCGCGCCGGAGTCACCGCGCGCCCAGCGCCTGATCCAGCATCACCACGAACTTGTCCGCCGGCTGGAAGCCGATGGCGCGCAAGCCCTGAATCTCACGGCCAGCGGGATCAAAGAATACGATGCCCGGCGGACCGAACAGCTTGAACCGCCGCAGCAACTGCTGGTGCTCCGGTGTTCCAGCCGTAACATCGGCCTGGAGTTTGATCATCGCCGAAAACCGCGACTGCACGGCCGGGTCGGTGAAGGTATAGCGCTCCATCTCCTTGCAACTGACGCACCAGTCCGCATAAAAATCGAGCATGACCGTCTTGCCCGCAGCAGCTCGCACTGCAAGATCAAGCTCAGCCAGATTGCCCACCCGCTGAAAATTGACAGCGTGCGCCGCCGTGGCCGGGCCGCTGGCAGCACCGCGCAGTCCGGACAACGGCTGCAGCACGTCGCGCCCGCCCGACAGCGCACCGACCAGATAGGCGGCGCCCGCCACCAGCGTGATGATGCCGACGCCTTTGCTGAGCCGCTCGAAGCCGCGCGCTGTCGACGGCAGCGGATCGATCGCCCGCAGGTAGATGCCGCAGACGATCAGCAATACCGCCCAGGCCAACATCTGCATGGATACCGGGATTACCGGCGATACCAGGTAAATGGCCACAGCGATCAGCAACACACCGAAAAACCGCTTGATGGTTTCCATCCACGGTCCGGCTTTGGGCATCAGTGCCCCTGCCGACGCACCGACTGCGAGCAGCGGCACGCCCATGCCCAGCGCCATTGCAAACAGCGCGCTGCCGCCGAGCACTCCATCACCGCTCTGGGAGATATAGAGCAACGCCCCCGCCAGCGGCGCCGCAACACAAGGCCCGACAATCAGTGCGGACAGCACGCCCATCGCAAACACGCCGGCAAAATGCCCGCCATGCAGGCGATTGCTGGCATCGGCCAGGCGTGATTGCAGCGCCGCGGGCAGTTGCAGTTCGTAAAAACCGAACATCGACATGGCCAGCACTACGAACACCAGCGCGAAAGCGCCAAGTACCCACGGATTCTGCAGCGCAGCAGACAGCAGCGTGCCGGATACACCGGCAGCAACACCCGCCAGCGCATAAGTGATGGCCATACCCAATACATAAAGCCCGGACAACAACAAGCCATGGGTGCGCGTCATGTGTGGACCGCGACCGACGATAATGCCCGACAAAATGGGCACCATCGGCAGCACGCAGGGCGTGAACGACAGGAGCAGGCCGAAGCCGAAAAAACTGGCGATCAGCAACCAGGTGTCGCCGCCAAACAGCTCGGCAATCAGCGTATCTTCTCCCTTCGCCCCCGCACCGGCTGCAGGCGTTACATCGCGCGATCCAGAAAACAGCTGCGACAGCCCAACGTCGCTGCCGCCCGAATCGCCGGTGAAAGCACCGATCGACGCCAGACGCAGTTCGGCTTTCTGCTCCAATGGTACGTAACACACGCCAACATCCGCGCAACCCTGCGATACCGCAGTCAACACCATCCGATCGACCGGGGTCCCGCTGCGCATAGGCAATCTGATGCGCACCTCATCGCGATAAACCTGTGTTTCGCCGAAAAACTCGTCTTTCTTGATCTTTGCCGGCGGAAACTGCGGGCCGGACTCCGCCAGCAGCGCGGGCTCCAGAGTAAAGCGGAATTTGTCGCGATACATGTAATAGCCTTTGGCGATTACATAACGCACTTCGACAGCTTCGAGGCCGGAGACTCGCGCGCTGAACACAAAAGCCTTCTCCGGCTCCAGCAACTCCGGCTCGGCCGCCTGGGCCGCGCCCAGGCCGAACACGCAGCACCATATCAACCAGCGTAGCAACATATGTGTAGGGGCAAGCATGATAAAAGAGTGGGGCTCCGGTTCAGGCGGTTTCGCTGGCGACCCAAGCCAGATACCCAGGCAAACCGTGCGTCACTGGGACAGCAACGATTTCAGGAAGTTCGTAGGGATGTCGTTCGCGCATAGCCGATTCGAGTGCGGCATAACGGCGCACGGTGGTCTTGATCATCACCGGCACTTCCGTCACTTGCTCCAGAGTACCCTGCCAGCGATAAACCGACGTGCACGGTGCCAGCACATTGACGCAGGCCGCAAGCCGGGCATCAACCAGAAATTGCGCCAGTTGTCTTGCCGCGGATTCATCGGGCAGGCTGGAGTACACCAGCAGGACTGCATCGGGATCAGCGTCCACGGGGTAGCTCCGGCAAAGCTGCTGCGGCCGCAATGCCGTCATGCACCGTCGGATAATTCAACCGCACGCGTAGCTCCTGCTTGATTCGCCGGTTAATCAATTGCCGCGACTCCTTCATGAACGAGTAGAGATTTTCGGGGATCGCGGTCTGCGCACCGTCGCGCGCCACACGCGGCGGCCGCGGCAGGTGGAAGCGGTCGGCAACCATATCGAAATAATCACCCATTTTCTGCGGCGTATCGTCACTGGCGTTGTAACTGCGATTGGCCTGTCCGTGACGCAGTGCCGCCACCACCATGCGCGCCAGATCATCGGCGTGTACGTGATTCACCCAGGTATCGTCCTGCGGCAGCAACGCCGGCGTGCCGCGACGGATCCGCGCAACAGGCAGACGGTCTGCAGCATAGATGCCTGGTACGCGAAGGATGCTGACGCGCACCCCCGTCCGCGCGCCCCAGTCCCGCAATCGCTGCTCGGCATCGGCGCGCCGCTGCGCACGATCGGTCTGCGGCCGCAGCGGCCGCGTCTCATCGATCCACTCGCCGCCGCAATCGCCATACACCCCGCTCGTACTGATATAGACAAAGTGCTGTGGTAAGCTCCCGCCCCTCGTGAGGGCCGCGATCAGATGCGCAGTGCGGGTATCGATGCGGCCGTTGCCGGGCGGCGGCGCCAGATGTATCACCTCTTGCGCGAGGCCCGATAAACCGGCCAGAGTGTCCGCTTTATCCAGATCGCCGAGGAACGGGATCAGGCTGCGTGCGCGTAACTCGGCAAGCCGTTCAGCACTATGAGTCAGCGCGTAAATGCGATAACGCAATTGCAGCAGTGACGCTACACGCAGGCCTACGTCGCCGCAACCGACGATCAGCAGGCGTTTCATAATGTATTGTTCGTATAGCGCTTCATATTGCCCTATTTTAGCTCAGCCACTCTCCCCTGATTCCCCGATCAACCAGCATGTCACGACAAATCATTCTCAGTCCGAGCGGCCATGTGTTACAGGCGCAGGATGGTGAAACCATACTCGAGGCCGCATTGCGCGAGGGTTACATGCTGCCCTACGGCTGCCGCAACGGCGCTTGCGGTTCGTGCAAGGGCAAGGTCGTCACTGGCACGGTGGATCATGGCAAATCCCAGGAGGCAGCGCTGTCGCCAGCAGAACGTGCTCTGGGCATGGCGCTGTTCTGTCAGGCCAAACCGCAGACCGATTTGCAGATCGAGTGCCGCGAAATCGGAACCGCCAAGGACATTCCGGTCAAGATACTGCCGTGCCGGGTACAAGCGCTGAAATTGGTTGCGCCGGACGTCATGCTGATCCAGCTGCGCCTGCCGAGTGCCGAGCGCATGCAGTTTCTCGCCGGCCAGTACATCGACATATTGCTCAAGGACGGCACCCGGCGCAGCCTGTCCATGGCCAATCCGCCGCATGATGATGGTTTGCTGGAGCTGCATCTGCGCAATTACGGCGGCACATTCAGCACCCACGTTTTTACGCGGATGAAGGAAAAAGATATCCTCCGCTTTGAAGGTCCGCTCGGCACGTTTTATTTACGTGAAGACAGTAACCGGCCGATCGTGCTGCTCGCCGGAGGCACCGGTTTCGCGCCGATCAAGGCAATTATCGAGCACGCTCTGCATCAAGGCATTCCGCGTACGCTGACGTTGTACCGGGGGGTGCGGCGCCCAGTCGATCTGTATCTCGACGAGCTGCCGCTGGGATGGCAGCGCGAGCACGGCCTGCGTTACATTCCCGTACTGTCGGATGCGGCTTCTGAAGACCTATGGTCGGGACGCCGCGGTCTGGTACATCACGCCGTCATGGAGGATTTACCCGATTTGTCGGGCTTTGACGTGTATGCCTGCGGCGCACCCGCAATGATCGAGGCGGCGCGCCGGGATTTTTGCGCTCGTTGCGGTCTGCCGGAATCTGCCTTCTACGCCGATGCTTTCACGCCCGCTTTGCCGGCAGGCGCCTGATCAGAATGTTTGCCGCCGTTGTTCACCAGCCATCCGGTTGAGCAATCCCACCGCAAGTTCCAGGCTGGCTCGATAGTGGTGGCGCGCATCATCTGCGCGCTCAATTCGGTCATGCAAGCGCGCAAGCTCCAGATGTGCGGAATAGGTAGGCTCTATAGACAGGCTCGCCTCAAAATAACTCTGCGCCTTGCCCCACAATTGCTGCTGTGCGCACAATCGCCCCAGCGCCAGCAACAGCGAACCATCCTCGCGATGATCCTTGAGCCAGCGCTCAGCTCGCTCGATCTGTCGCACGGATTCCGCTGCGCCGCATTCACCGTAGAGATTCACCAACTCGCTGTCCCATGCAACATCCAGACTGCGCTCGATAATCGCTTGCGCTTCGCCGCACAATCCGAACGCGTGGAATGCCGATGCCGCCTTCGCTGCTACCGTGGTGTCCTTGCGATAGCGTTCCGGCACCCGTCGCCACACTTCCTTGAGTGAGTCCGCGTCAATGGACTTGTGTTCGATCCACTGGCTGTACGCTTGGCGGCGTTCAGCATCCGCGCGATCCTTATTGAACACGTCGCGCTTTTCCAATTGGTCGATCAGAGCCGGCACCGCCTCCCACTGCCCGGCGCGCTGCCGGGCGAGTAGTTCAAGCCGCAGTGCCGCGGTATGCTTCTTCGGCAACATGGCCAATACCGCAAGCGCGTCCTCGGGACGCTGTTCATCAAGCAGGATCCGCACCTCACTCACCGTTTTAGCTGAATCGGGCTTTGCCGGATCGGTGACAAGCAGGGCGAGATGCGCATCGCGGCGCTCGGGCGCACCCAATTCATGCGCTGCAAGAGCAGCAATTACCGCTCCCACATTTACCGGCGCACCAAATTCCATGGCGCGTTTGGCGGCACTTTCGGCGCGAACGTAGCGACCGGCAAAATAATCCTGCAGCGCCGCAATCAGCGTGTCATGCCCTTTTTTGACGCGGCGTGACTCACGCAGGCGTTTCACGCGACCCGGCAACTCGATCATCGTCGCCAGCAGTCGCATTAGCAGGTAGAACGCCACAAACCCGGATAACGCCAGAACCAGCGCAAAATTCAAAGACAGTTCGATGCGCTGCCCCGAGAGAGCCACCAGGACGTAACCGGTGTTCATCTGCGCGAGCAGAGTCAGCCCGGTGGCGAGTGCACACAGCAGCAATATCCAGATCAACCAGCGCATGTGGCTCCTGTTCTCCGGTCGTTCAACGTGCAGCGCGCGTATTTCACCCCAGGCCGACTCAGGCTACCTGTGCCGGCGCCCTGGCGCGGGATAGGCGCAGCTTGCGCAACAATTCCAGCGTGTCCGTCAAATCCGGTGCGTCGACCCGCACCGGCACGCCCTGCAGTTTGCGCAACGTCGCCGCAGCCGCAATCACCGCGCTGTCACGAATATCAAAATGACGCTCCAGCATGGTCAGCGCGGCAAGCAAATCCGCCTGATAACTTTTTGTATCGCGGGCCGACAACGCCACACGCGCCCCCAGCAGTCGCAGCTTCATGTTTTCCCGCAGAAAAAACGCCTGCTCGGGCGCCAGTAGCCCGGCATCCTGCTGATCGACGCGTTGCACGCGCACCAGTTGGCGCAACTCCTGCCACATGCCACGCAACAGGCGTTCCCATCTGGGAAGCTCCGCAGGGGACGGCATGGTTGCTGTCGCTTCAGGACGAGCGCGGGCGTCCATCGCCAATGGCAGTTTTTCGATGACGGCCAACACATCGTCAATCCAGGACCCGGCGCCATAAACATCGATCAGTGGCAATGCCTTGAGGCGCTCAATATCGCGGTTGAGTACCCGCCGTAACGCGCCGTAGCGCGATTGATCCGTGCGTTTCAGTCGCGTCTCGGCATTTTCAAGACCAATCAACGCCGCGTGCGCATTGCCGGCGATCTGCAGTTGCTGACTGGCGAGCAGCACGGATTGCTCAATCTCGGCGACAATCCATTCGTCGCGACTGCGTGAAAGTTCCTGATACAGGGTTTCGAGCGCAATTTGCTGGCCCTGCGACTCGGCAAGTTTTGCCTCAAGCATACTCAGCTTGATCTCCACCTCCTTCAGCGCCGCCGCTGCCTGACCCGTGCGCAGCAAGGCATCCTTGTTGCGCGCCTCCATGTCGGCCAACCGGCCGGCAAAATCACGGCGCAGGGCATCATTATTTCCTCTGTCGCGCACCCACTGATATCCGGAAAATCCCACAGCAGCCAATGCTAAAACCAGCGCCAGGATCGCTGTCACGCTGCGGCTGTCGCGCACCGCGCGACCTGCCGCAGGGTCAGCGACCGCCTGCTGAGCCTCCGGCGCCATGTTTCCCACTTCGGGCTGTGTGTCACTCATGCGCGCAGAATAACATGCATCAATTGAAATTCATCGCGCTGCCGACCACTGTTGCAGCGCCGCCATCAGTCCCTCGTCCCCCGGTGCGGCTTCAATCACATGCATGCAGCCCAGTTCCCGCGCAGTGGCAGCAATGCGTGGGTGCGGCAAGAACACCGGGGTGCGGCACAGCCACGGCTGGCCGGGCTTGCCGACCATTTCGAACAGATTGCGCATCCCCTCGCTGCTGGTGACGGTAACCGCATGCACCTCGTTGTTCGTCCACGATTTCAGCAGCGGTGCAGCCTCGGCATGCGGTCGGGCACGGCGATAACACTCCGCATATTCAACTTGCGCGCCGCGCGCAGTCAGTGTGTCGCCCAGCAGTTCGCGTCCGCCTTCACCACGAAATATCACGACGCGCTGCCCCGCGACCGCCTGCAGTTGCGGCATGTCGAGCAACCGCTCACTGTCAAATGAACGCGCCGGCACAATGACTTCGTTGATGCCGAATCGCATGAGTTCTTTGGCGCCGCCTTTGCCAATTGCCGCCGCACGCAATCCCGGAGGCCAGGTGCGCCGCGCAGTGATCTGGCGCATCGCCCGCGCCACGGCATTCGGGCTGATGAAAATTGCGAGACTGTAATTGTCCATCCGGTCGATAACATCGATCAGCGGTTGTATATCGGCGATATCGAGTATCTCGATAACCGGAAACAGAATGGCGTTGCCGCCTGCCGCGTGTATGGCCTCGGCCAGGGGCGCCGACTGGTTCGCGGGCCGGGTCACCACGATGCCACATCCGGCGAGCGGGCCGGCGGCGCTCATGTTCGCTGTTCAAGCGCCGCGAGGATTTGCGCTGCCCCCTGGCGCTTGAGCGTTTCGGCAAGTGCTGTGCCCACGGCTTCCGCCTCGGCGGCGGTGCCGGACGTTTCCGCGCGCACGATTCTGGATCCGTCAGGGGCGCCCACCAGCCCGCGCAACCGCAACTGCGTACCGCTCAGTTCGGCGAATCCGGCAAGCGGCACATTGCAACTGCCGGCCAGCGCGCGCGAGAACGCCCTTTCGGCCACGACGCAATCCCGCGTCGGCGCATGCACCAGTGGCGCAAGCATGGCGACGAGATCCTCACGATCGGCGCGGCATTCAATGCCGAGAGCGCCCTGACCGACCGCAGGCAGGCATTCTTCGGGTGTCAATAAAGCCGTGATGCGGTCGGCCAAGCCGAGCCGCTTGAGGCCTGCCGCGGCGAGAATGATGGCACCGTACTGCCCCTCATCGAGTTTGCGCAGCCGTGTTTGCACATTGCCGCGCAGTGGCTCGATGCGCAGGTGCGGAAATCTCGCCCGTAACTGGCACTCGCGACGCAGGCTCGACGTACCCACCTGTGTGCCTGCCGGCAATGCAGCGAGGTTCGCGTAATCATTGGCCACGAACGCATCACGGGGATCTGCGCGCTCGAGCGTGGCCGCCAGCACAAAGCCCGGGGGCAGGTGCATCGGCACATCTTTCATGGAATGAACCGCGATGTCCGCGCGGCCATCATCGAGTGCGTCTTCCAGTTCCTTGATGAACAGGCCTTTGCCACCAATCTTGGCGAGAGACGCGCCCAGGTTTCGGTCGCCTTCGGTGGTCATTCCGAGTAACGTAACTGTCAGCGCCGGATATAATCTCTGCAACGCGGCTTGCACGTGGTGCGCCTGCCACAACGCCAGCGCGGACTCGCGCGTGGCGATCACCAGGGAATCCGGCGAGCGTTGGGCGTATTTTTGTATCATATTGATTATATTGATGAAATTACGATTCTGGCGCTGGTTGATTGTAACATGCACGGCGCTGCTCGCAGTGCCGGCGGCGGCGCAATTGATCGCCGCCGACGACCTCGCAGCCACCGCGGCCGAGGCGCGCGCGCACCGCGTGCCGGTGCTCATCGCCTTCATGCAGCAATCCTGTCCGTACTGCGCCGTGGCCCGACGCGATTACCTGACGGTGCTGCAAAACGATCCGCAGTGGAAACATCGTGTGCTGATTCGTGAAATTGAGACAGATCGCAGCCTCGAGCTGCGCGATTTTTCCGGCATCGTAACTACTCATCGTGAATTCGCCCGCGCGCAGAAAGTGCGGCAGGTGCCGACCCTCATCGCTTTCGATGCCGATGGAAAACGCGTATCACCGCCCATCATCGGCCTGCTGGGCGACGAATTTTACCGGCTATACATCGAGCAGGCGATTGAGGCTGGAATCACGAAAATGCAGCGCCGCTGATCAGCGTGCCTGCTCGCGTACCACATGCTGTTGGCGACGGCTGACCGGTAACCGTTCATCCAGATCGGCAAGCACTACCTGCCAACTCCCATCGCCCGTATCAGCACCGGTACGTTCAAATCCACGAATGGCCGCACGCGCCACCAGGCAGTTGCGATGCACGCGTACAAATCGGGCTCCGAATTCCTGTTCCAACCGCGTCAGTGATTCCTCGATCAGATATTCCCTCTGCGCGGTACGCACTGTGACGTATTTCAGCTCGGCACGCAGATAACGTACATCCTCTATGGGAATCAGATGTACCTTGCCGCGCTCTGCTGCGCTCAGACAGGAGCGCGGTGCCTGCTGCAGTTCGCGCAGCACCTCCGCCTGCGGCGCGTGATTTTGTGCTACCCGCGCCAGCGCTTCCTGCAACCTCGCGGCACGGATCGGTTTGAGCAGGTAGTCCACTGCATGCAGGTCAAAAGCCTGAATCGCGTAGGCATCGTACGCTGTCGTAAAAATCACTGCTGGCGGTGGCTCCAGTTTCTGCAAGTGTTGCGCAACTTCAATGCCATCCATGCCCGGCATGCGCACATCGAGCAGCACAACATCAATGCCGCCGCCTTCGACCTGGCGCAATGCTTCGCGGCCGCTGGCGACATCCCCGACTATTTCAACCGGCACCACCGGATGCACGTCGGCCAGCAAATCACGCATGCGGTTACGCGCTGGCGCTTCATCGTCAACAATCAAGACGCGCAGCAGCGCGCTCACGGTTGTCCAGCCTTCACGTAAGGCATGGTCATGCGGACTTCGTAAGTATCGTCGCCCACCTTGGTGGTCAGTTCCGCCGCCACGTCAAAATGCAATTGCAGGCGTTCGCGGATATTGGCCAGCGCCATCTTGTTGCCGACATGATGATTGCCCGTCGCACGATACGGATTGCGCAGCACCGCATGCAAACGGTCGTGCGCCACATAGACTTTGATACTGATCGTGCCCGGCACTTCGCTCGGCTCAATGCCGTGATAAACGGCATTTTCGAGCAAGGGTTGCAGCGCCAGGGGTGGTATCAACGCATCTTGCGGCAGGTTTTCAGTATGCCATTCCACGCGCAGCCGATCACCAAGTCGTAGCTGCTCCAGATCCAGATATTGGCGGCAGAGCTCGATTTCCTGCGTAATCGGTGTCAGTTCCCGATTGTCCGCCATCAGCGCGCGGAACAGGCCCGCCAGATCCTCAAGCGCCGCCTCGGCGCGCCGCGGCTCCTGACGCACCAGCGACAGCACTGCATTCATGCTGTTGAACAGGAAATGTGGACGAATGCGCGCCTGCAGTGCCTGCAGACGCGCCTCGGCTAACGCCGGGGACAGCGCAAGGCCGCGTAACTCGAAATAGACCAGCAGCATGCCGGTAACCGCAGCGACGATAGTCAGCAAGCGAGGCAGCGCCGCGGTATCGATGATAAGCATCGCGCGACCACCGAAGTACAGTGCTGCGGTCAACGCCAGCTCGATTGCAAATATCGCGACAATACCCAGCATATGGGGCAGGCGGCGGAGAAATGCGCCGCAGGCGGCTAGCACCAGGATGCTCAGCAGCAGCAGCGGCTCGACCAGTGCGGCGATCTCGGTAAACTGCGCGGGCCAGTCCCGCAACAGGGAAACCTGGAGCAACGCCGCCAGCGCGGCCATGCCGTTCACGATCACCAGCACCCGCAGCAGGATTCCGAAATTGCGGAAGTCCGGCAGGGCGCCGGTGTTGGCATTATGATTTATACTCCGCGCCATGGCGGTTTCATTCTAGCAGGGCTCACGCAGGCTCATGGCAGCAAAAGGCAAAACACGAACCGGCGCCGGCGATGGCGCCACCAAGCCCTGGTCGGGACGCTTCAGCGAGCCCGTGGATGATCTGGTCAAACGCTTCACGGCGTCAGTGAATTTCGATCAGCGCCTCGCAGAATTCGATATTCAGGGTTCCATCGCGCACGCGCGCATGCTGCGTGCGGTCGGCATCCTCTCCCCAGCAGACCTTGAGGCCATAGAGTCCGGTCTCGCGAAAATCGGCGACGAGATTCGTAACAGCGACTTTCCGTGGTCGCTCGATCTGGAAGACGTGCATCTCAATATCGAGCGCAGACTGACCGATCTGGTCGGCGATGCCGGCAAGCGTCTGCATACCGGGCGCTCGCGCAACGATCAGGTGGCGACCGACGTTCGGCTGTACCTGCGCGCGGCCATTGATCATATTCAAACACTGATCAAGAACCTGCAGCGTGCGTTGCTCGACCTTGCCAACAGCCATACCGAAACTGTGATGCCCGGTTTTACCCACCTGCAGGTTGCGCAACCGGTGTCGTTCGCCCACCACCTGCTTGCTTATGTCGAAATGCTCACCCGTGACGCGCAGCGTTACGCCGACTGCCGCAAGCGCGTCAACCGCCTGCCGCTCGGCGCGGCAGCGCTCGCCGGCACCTCGTTTCCGATCGATCGCCAGATGGTCGCCAAGGAACTCGGATTTGACGGGCTTTGTGAAAATTCGCTTGATGCAGTATCCGATCGCGATTTCGCCATCGAATTTGTCGCGGCGGGTGCGCTGACCATGACCCATCTCTCCCGTTTCAGCGAAGAACTGATTCTGTGGATGAGCCCGCGTTTCGGTTTCATCGATATCGCCGACCGCTACTGCACCGGTTCGTCGATCATGCCGCAAAAGAAGAACCCAGATGTAGCTGAATTGGTGCGCGGCAAAACCGGCCGCGTCAACGGTCACCTGGTTGCACTGCTGACCCTGATGAAAGGCCAGCCGCTCGCCTATAACAAGGATAATCAAGAGGACAAGGAGCCGCTGTTCGACACCGTCGATACGCTGCAGGCGAGTCTTGCGGTGTTTGCCGGCATGATCGGCGGCATCACTGTCAATGCAGACGCTATGCGCGTAGCGGCGCTGGAAGGTTATGCCACGGCCACTGATCTTGCCGATTATCTGGTGAAAAGGGGCTTGCCGTTCCGCGAGGCGCATGAGGCTGTGGCGCAGGCCGTCCGATTCGCCGAAACGCGGGGCTGTGACCTGTCCAAACTTTCGCTCGATGACCTGCGCCGGTTTTCGCCGCTGATCGATGCGGATGTGTTCGACGCGCTGACGCTGGAGGGCTCGATGAGCGCGCGTAGCCACATCGGCGGCACGGCACCGGCACGGGTCAAAGCCGCCATTGCCAAGGCACGCAAGGCGCTCGCCTGAGCAGACTGGCTGTTAGACTATTCGCGGCGGTGCCGCGCTTTCGCGCACTACCAGTTCGGTCGGCAGCTTGCAGCGCAAATCAACAGCTTTGCCTGCGAGCCGCATCAGCAGGTGCCTGGCCGCGTAGGCGCCGAGTTCAGTCGTCGGGAAATGCACGGTGGTCAGCGCCGGCGTCATCAGCGCAGCAATTTCCATGTCGTCAAATCCGGTAATCGAAACATCCGCCGGCACCGCCAGCCCCTGCACATGGCATTCTGCGATCGCACCGATGGCCAATACATCGTTGCCGCAGATCACTGCCGTAGGTCGTTCGCGTCCAGCCATGACCAAGCGCAATCCCTCACGTCCTCCGGTATGGGTGTATGGTTTTTCGACGACGCATTCGGGTGTCAGGCTGACGCCACCTGCGGCAAGCGCCGCGCGCACGCCCGCAAGACGTTCCTGCGCGCGCTCGT
The DNA here is from genome assembly GCA_032128415.1 of Betaproteobacteria bacterium. GTDB lineage: Bacteria > Pseudomonadota > Gammaproteobacteria > Burkholderiales > SG8-41. Next base: position 24,282 of record JAQBGW010000084.1, read on the forward strand.
TGTGCGCGGTAATGCCGGAAATCATCGCGAACCTGCGGTGGCCCAGATCGAGTAGGTGGTTGGCCATGCACATCGCGGCGGCGTGGTTGTCGAAACCGACGCAGGGGTGATTGCCGTTTTCGTCAAATGCCCAGGTCAGCACATAAGGCACGGCATTCGCATCCAGCATGCGGTAGATCTCGGGGTGGTGCGTAGTACCCAACAGCACCAGTCCATCGACGCCGCGTTCAATCAAGGTACGGGTGACACGCGCCTCGACATCGGCATCAAATTCGTGGCTTGCCAGCAACAGCACGTACCCGGCGGCATCCAGCGTGCGCTGCAACGCGTGGATGGTATTGGCAAATATCGCGTTGTCGAGCGTAGGCACCACTGCGCCGATTGTGTGCGTGCGGCGCGAGGCCAGTGCCCGCGCTGCACCATGGGCGACATAGCCCAGCGTGCGGGCCGCGTGCTGCACCCGTTCCAGCGTACGTCCCTTGACCATGTGCGGCAGCGTCAGCGCACGCGACACCGTCGCTGTCGAAACCTTGGCCATCCGGGCGACGTCTGCCAGCCGTGCCGCTTTTCTGGTTTTGGCGTTCACTGGAGAAAAAAGCCGGCGCAGGCCGGCTTCTCTCGTTGATAAACGGTTGCGATGAACGACCTGCGGTCAACGATACTGCTTGGCGCTGTGTTTGCGATATTTGGGCAACAGGCGCTGCGGCTGCCGGAAAGCATCGCGCCGGAACGGATCGCCCAGTTCCTGCGTCAGCATCATGTTGATCACCGTCGGTTTGTTCGACCGCACCGCCGCGCGCAACGCATCACCTACCTCATCAACGTGCTCCACGGTCAGGCCCTGCGCGCCCATCGCCTCGGCAACGTCAGCAAAGTTGGGGTTCTGCAGATTGGTGCCGAGGAAACGGTTGTCGAAATAATCGACCTGATTTTTTTTCTCCGCGCCCCACTGCCCGTTGTTGAATACCACGGCGGTGACCGGGATGTTCTCCCGTACACAGGTCATGGTCTCGCCCATGCTCATGCCCCAGGCGCCTTCGCCTGCATAGGAGATCGCCGGCCGATCCGGCGCACCGGCCTTGGCCCCGATGATGGTGGGGAAGGCATAGCCACAATTCCCAAAGCTCATGGCGGCAAAGAAACTACGCGGCCGT
>JAQBGW010000085.1:0-5501 GCA_032128415.1 Betaproteobacteria bacterium
GTGGGAGTGCGCTACCGGCATTGCGTACCTGGTGTCGGGTGTCCCGGGCTGGCGCACGTCGCGGATGACGCAGATTTTTGATTTGAGCGATCCGGCAAAGCCAGCACACATCCGCGATTTCGGATTGTCCGGACAAGAGCCGGGGGCCACGGGCGGTGTGCCCACGGGGTTGCATGGCCCGATTTCCAAAGGGCCGAAAGGCAATCGCGTGTATTTTGCCCACGGCACTTCCAGCGGCGGCATTCTGCAGATCGTCGATCGCGAGAAATTGCTCAAGGGCGCACCTGCGCCGACACGGACCAACCTGAGGTACCCCCAGGTGGGACGGTTCGATCTTGATCCGGATTACGGTGCGCATACTGCCCTTCCCTTAACGGGCATGAACGTTACAACGCCGGACGGTCGCAAAGGCAAGCGCGACTTCGTCGCTGTGACCAACGAGGCACTGGCCGACGGCTGCGGTGGTGTGCGTCAGAAGGTGTGGATGATCGATGTCACCGAAGAGGCGAAACCGCAGGTGGCTTCGAGCTGGGTGCTCGACGACAGAATCGGCAACTTCTGCGCGCGATCGGGACGCATCGGTGCGCATTCTTCAAATGAGAGTTTTACGACTATCTATTACCGCCACATCCTGTTCATCGCCCATTTCAACGCCGGCGTGCGTGCGCTCGATATTCGCGATCCCTGGAAGCTCCGCGAGATTGCATATTACGTACCGGCGGGCAACGGGCGGGCAGTGACCACCAACAATGTCGAGGTCGACGACCGCGGTTACATTTACATCGTCGATCGGCACGGACTGGGGATGCATGTGCTGGAGTTGAAAGGGGAGGCGCGGAAGGTGGCGAACTTCCGTTAGCTCGCTGACGTCAATCAATTCGTTGGCAGTATCATCAGAACATGCTTTTACGCACTGACTCCAGGAACTGAGCCCGAACCCATGCGCCTACTCCTGTGCTGCGTACTACTGTTCATTGGCGGTCTGGCGTGCGCGGCTGACCGCAGTAACGTGCTGACAGCCAACGGCCAGCCGGAAGTGACGGTGATGGATTTTTCGAGGCCTTTTTCGCTCGATCCGCTGCCCGGGGGTTGGTATCACCGCACGTTCTGGACCCGGGGGCCGATGCAGATGAGCTTCGCCGTCAAGGATGGCGTGCCGGCACTGCGCGCCGAGACCCGTGGCACGGCCTCGATGCTGTTTCGTCACGTCGACATCGATATTTCCGAGTATCGCCGGCTGAGCTGGCGCTGGTACATCGAGCAGCCGATCACCAGCGCGCTGGATGAGCGCACGCGTGACGGCGATGATCATCCTGCGCGATTCTTTCTGACGTTGCGCACGGCAGCCGGCGCGGAACGCAAAATGGAAATCATCTGGGGCAACCGTCTGCAGGCCGGCGACTACAAAACATTGGGCACGTTCCCGCATTACGTCGCCGATGGCGGCAATGAAAATATTCGCCAGTGGCGGAATGTGGAAGTGGATTTACAGGCGATTTATCGCCACATCTGGCCGGACGGGGTGCCGGCGCACCTGATCGATATCGCGATTTTCTGTGATTCCGACGAGACCAAAGGGCACACGATCAGTTATTTTGCGGATGTGAAGGTGAGTCGGTAGAGGTTATTTTTCAGGGTAGGCAGTCCGCCTGCAATGTTTCTTACGCGGCTTTGTTGGATGCCCGCGATTCTTCGCCGCCAGGCGTGTCGGCAACCACCCGGTTTCGCCCGTCCTGTTTGGCGTGATAGAGGTTTTCGTCGGCAACACGAACCAGATTCTCGGAGTCTTCTACGTCGGCACCAAATACAGCTATACCTATGCTGACGGTGACTTTCGGGTTATGCGCTGCATCCGGCGCCTTGGGCAGGCCGAAGTCATGAGTTTCAATACGCTGCCGCACCCGCTCAACCAGCTTGATTGCACCCGCCAGGGGCGTGTGCGGCGCCATGATCAAAAATTCTTCGCCGCCGTAACGCGTCACCACACAAAACGGCTCAGAAGGGGTAGGTTGGTGAGGCTAGGCGTAAGAAACAGGGTTCGGTTCCTATATCACTCTCTATATCACTCTGGTAAAAAAACAAGGCTATTTCGCTGATGCGGGCGTGGCGCTGCGGTTCTGACGGCAGGACGCAGTATCGACTGCGCGGAGCGTCCCCTGCGTGAGAATGGCAACTCAACCGGTATACTTCCGCCCGGCTTCATTCTTGAGACATCGCCTCCTGCAAACGTGACGGTAATTTCATAAGTATTTGATTTAATTGATATTTTAGTAATTTCCTGCGCGGCAGTGGCGACGCCATCCTGACCGTCTTTTATTGCAAGGATCAGATTTGAACTCCAAGCGTAATCACGTACGCGGCAGGGCCGCAGCGCTCATCGCTGTTGCGGCATTTGGCGTATCGATGCAGATCCATGCGCAAACGCAGTCGCCACAGCGTGCGGCGCAAGCGTCAGTGCTGCCGAACGTCGTGTCAGAAGGCGCGCGCGAGATTCTGGCGCGGGTGCGTCCGGCGGTCATCCAGATCAAGGGTTTTTTCGGCAGTAATACGGCGCAGGCTTTTCACGGCACCGGTTTTGCGGTCGCGCGCGATGGCCTGTTCATGACCAACTATCACGTGGTCGCGCAGAAAATTCAGTACCCGGATAAATTCCGCCTTGAATACCGCACACCGGAAGGCAATACCGGCGCGATCACCGTGCTGGCCATTGATGTACGTCACGATCTGGCCGTGGTCCGTGCTGCGGGGCTTTCGCCACAGCCACTGCGGCTGGAAACCACCGTGCCTTCCAAAGGCGACCGTGCGTATTCCGTGGGCTTTCCGCTGGATGTTGGGTTGACGATTACCGAAGGCGTGTCAAACGGCAGAGTGGAGGATTCATTCGATCCGCGCATACATTATTCGGGGGCGATTAACGGCGGCATGTCCGGCGGCCCGGCGCTGGATGCTGCGGGTAACGTGATCGGGGTCAACGTGTCCGGCTATCGTTTCGAGCAACTGGTGAGTTTTCTGGTGCCGGCCATGCATGCGCAGTTTTTGATCGAGAAAGCACGGGCCTCGCGCGCGACTGATGAGGCACTGACAAAAGAAGTCCAGGCGCAGATGCGCGCGCACGCGGCCGAACTGCTCGGTGCGGTGAGCGGCGCCATGCCCACGCAGATCATTTCCGGCTACGCGCTGCCGGCCAAGCTTGCGCCGTTCGTCGATTGCAATGCTTCGGCCGATCCCGATTCGGAGCAGCCGGTACAGATGGTCACTATCGGTTGTGCGGCCAAAGCCGGGCTGTACGTGGAGCATGGCCTGTACAGCGGGGATTTCCGTTTCGCGCATTATGTGTTGTCCACAACTAAACTCGATGCCTGGCGTTTTGCGCATCGTCTTTCGGCGCTGTCAGGGGCGGCTGGCGAACACGGTAATCGCAAATACGTCGGCCCATTTACCTGCGAAAACAGCACGATTCAATTGAAAGGCTTCGATGCCAGTGCGCTGGTATGCACCCGCAGCCATCGCAAGCTCGAAGGGCTGTATGACATCACGGTGCGTGTCACCAGTCTGAACGAATTGCATCGTGGGTTCGCCAGTCATCTGGACATGTATGGCGTGGCGTTTGATGACGGCATGCGTTTTGTCCGACGCTACATCGAGTCGATGGAGTGGAAGCCATGACCACGGAAATCGTCATTGTTGATATTTTGGGTGGTCACGGGCGTGTGCTGTGCCGTGAGCGCGTTACTCTGAGCGCAGAGCAACGCCGATTTACCATCGGGCGCAGCGTCGAAGCCGATGTGACGCTGGATGATCCTTATGCTGCGGCGCTGCACGCGGTGGTCGAAATCGCACCCGACGGCACTATCACCGTCAGCGATCAAGGCACTGCCAACGCTATCATCGTCGGCGGTCATCGCCATCGTGGCGCGCAATCCCTGGTTGTGTTGGACGGCTTGTTGCAAATCGGCCGCACGCCCCTGCGTATCCGTACTACGCAACAGGCCCTGGCTCCGGAAAAAGCAGACTATGCAGCAGTCAACGGCGCTAGTGTGCCGGTGGGGCTGGTCATCGTGTGTGCTGCAATCTGCGGATTCTTCGTGGCTTATCTGGGCTGGTTATTGGCGCCACGCGATACGGCATCCATCATAGTGACGTCCATGTTGTCGGCCTCCATTGCCGCCGGCGTATGGGTGGGCGGTTGGGCGCTGCTCTCGCGCATCCTGCTGGGAGAATGGCGCTGGGTGCAGCACGCCGCCGTGTTGTTCGGCGTAACGGCAGTACTGTTGATTGTGAGTCTGTTGCTCAATCTGGGCTGGTTTGTATTTACGTTGCCGGCATGGGGTGCGCGCGAAGTCATTGAGATTGCGCTGGCCCTTGCGGTGGCACTGTACTGGCACCTGATGCACGCTTCCAATCTCACGCATCGCCGCGCGGCGGTTATTGCCATACTGCTCCCGGCCATAGGTTTTGGCGCAGGCGGATGGGTGCAGTCGCGCACGCAGGCGCGCGACGTGAATCATATCGGCACCGTCGAAACCATTTACCCGCCGGGGCTGCGCGTGCGCGCTGCAGAGCCGTCTGAGCGCTACTTCAACAGGCTGTCAGCATTAAAGGCGATTGCCGACCGCAAACGTGCGGCGATTCGCGCTGACGAAGAAAACGATGCGGCAGCGCCGACCATCGGTGAGTGATAAGTCAACTGCAAATAAAACACCGCCTGGCTGAGCTACCGCGTCAGTGGCCTTCGGAAGACGAGGACGGGAAACGCGCCGAACCGTAACGTATCACCAGCGTCGCCAGCGCCAGCACCAGGATCGCCACCGGGATGTAGAGAATCTTGACCTCCGGATTGTGGTGCGCCTGGATGTCGGCAATCATCATTCGCGTCAGCGCGGTCATTGCGACATAAATCAGAAAGCGCACCGGCATGTGATTGGTCTTGAAGTAGATACCGACCATCGCGCCCAGTTCGAGGTAGATGAACAGCAGCAGGATGTCGTCGATCGAAGCTGCGCCTTTCGTCGTCATTACGATGTAGGCATGGACTGCTGCCCACACGATGGTGCCGCCGATCGCAAACAGCGCGAGGTTGTGAAACACGTTCACCAACAGGTTACCGGCAGCGTGGGCGGCGGAATTGGTGCGCTGTTCGGCGTTTTCGAGCCATTGTTTCATCGTCTTCCCCTTTGCCTGTGGGTGCGGGCTGTGTTGTGGGACAGTTTAGGGCAGGCAGGGGTGGGGTGCCAAATTTGCCGGGGGCGGCCCGGCGGCTCAGAAGGGTGGTGGCAAGGTCAACGGTGGTTTGCAGGATCCGTAGCCCGTAAGGAGCGTAGCGGATTACGGGGAACATGTCCCCGCATTTCACTTCGTTTCATGCGGGCTACGCTTGCTGATTCAGTTGGACATGGTGAGCTGGTGCTTCAAGTTCGCCGGGGGCAGCCCGGCGGCTGGTAACTTTCTTTTGCTTGCCCAAAAGAAAGTTACCAAAGAAAAAGGCACCCTGCCTCACCGCC
>JAQBGW010000086.1:0-3848 GCA_032128415.1 Betaproteobacteria bacterium
TGCCGGAACACGCCTGTTGACCCGCCGTAACATCACGGGGCGGTTGCTGCCGATATCTCTCAGCGGCTTTATCAAGCGTTGTTGATCTGGCTCAAGATTTGACCTTGCCCGTTGCCGGAGACTTTACCTCGTAGTGACCAACTAATAGGAGACTATATGATGGACTCTATGACATTGAGTTGGGCGGTGGGGATCGTGGTGTTGGTGATCGCGTCTGGTCTGATCTATCGGCTGATGGTGCTGATACCGGGAGAGCGACTCATGCGTTGCCCGGAGCAGGGTGTCATCACCTTCGTCGAAGTGAAACCGGCTTCGCCCGGAGATGCGAACCCGTCAGGGGTTACGGTGCATCACTGCGGTTTGTGGGCTGGAAAAAAAGACTGCGGTCAGGGCTGTCTTGAGCGTTATAAAGAGACCGCGCAGGGTTTTCTCATTGACCGGAACGCGTTACGGACCTTCGAATAGTAGTTTTCCGCAACACGAACTACGCTGTGCCGGTGCCCGTGCGCCGGCATACGTTGCGGTGCGTGACGAAATGAGGCCACAGTCATGTGGTGATCCTGTGTAGCCCTGCGATTAGCGCGGGGCTTTGCGCTTGTGGGCCGGCGGAGAGTCGCCCACCCGAACACTGGTCGGGCTGCAGCACCGCGTTATGATGCGCACCTCTGCGTATCAGGTTACACATGGATTTCGATGTCATTGTTCTGGGCGCCGGCGCTGCCGGCATGATGTGCGCCGCAGTGGCCGGTGCGCGCGGTCGGCGCGTGTTGCTGATCGATCACGCCACCGAACTCGCTGAAAAAATCCGCATCTCCGGCGGCGGGCGCTGTAACTTCACCAATCGCGAAGTCGGCCCCGGGAATTTTCTTTCGCGCAATCCGCATTTCTGCCGCTCGGCGCTGGCGCGTTATACCCCTCGCGATTTTATCGCCTTGCTCGAGCATCACCACATCAGTTATCACGAGCGTAACCTGGGCCAGTTGTTCTGCGACGACAGCGCCAAGCAGGTCATCGCGATGCTGAAGTCCGAGTGCGATGCGGCGGGCGTACAGTGGGCGATGCCGGTGACGGTCAATCGCGTGGCGCAGCTTGCCGGGGATGCGCCGGGTTTTGAGGTGGCGACTACGCAGGGCAGTTACCGCACCCGTACGCTGGTAGTGGCCACCGGCGGCTTGTCGATCCCTAAAATCGGCGCCACACCGTTCGGTTATCGCCTCGCCGAGCAATTCGGTTTGAACATCGTCGCGCCCAAACCCGCACTGGTACCGCTGGCGGCACCGCCGGAGTGGCTGGAGCGATTCGGCGTGTTGTCCGGCTCTTCGTTTGATGCGATCACCTCGTGTGTGGAAGTGCCGCATGGCGCGGATGTCCCGGCGTTTCGCGAGGCGGCGCTGATTACCCATCGTGGTTTGTCGGGGCCGTCGATACTGCAGGTGTCATCTTATTGGCAAGCTGGCGGTGCGCGCGGACCGATCGCACTGGATCTGTTGCCGGCGATGGATGCCGGCGCGTGGCTCGCTGCACATCGTCGCGATCAGCAGGGGCTGGGCGCGTTGCTGGCGGAACATCTGCCGCGGCGTTTTGCGTTGAGCTTCGCTGAGCTGCACGGCTGGACGCAGCCGTTGGCGCAGATTTCAAACGCGGTACTGGCCACCATCGCCAAGACGTTGAAGGGTTGGTCCATCCAGCCCTCGGGCACGCTGGGTTATGCCAAGGCTGAAGTCACGCTGGGCGGCGTGGATACCGATGCGTTGTCACAGCAGACGCTGGAGGCGCGCAGCGTACCAGGGCTCTATTTCATCGGCGAGGTGGTCGATGTGACGGGGTGGCTGGGCGGATACAATTTCCAGTGGGCGTGGGCGTCGGGTCATGCGGCGGGCAGTGCAATATAGGGCTGCGCGCGCAGGCTTATCCGCGATCAGGGTATGCTGTGGCCTATTCTGGTAACGGTAGATTCTGCGTAGGAGTCCGATGGCATCCTCGCGCACCACCGAACATCGCAAGGCCGCGAGTCGCGCCGGCCTGAATTACGTGACCGACGGATTGTCGGGCATCACGCGGCGCCGCGTGGGCAAGGGCTGGGCTTTTTACCGGCCCGGCGGGCAGCGAATCATTAATCCACAGGAACGGCAGCGCATCAGTTCACTGGCGATTCCGCCGGGATGGGCCGATGTGTGGATCTGCCCTGATCCCAAGGGGCACATACAGGCGACGGCGCGTGATGCGCGCGGGCGCAAGCAGTATCGCTATCATCTCCGCTACCGCGAGGCGCGCGACCGTTCGAAATTCCGCCGCATGCTGGAGTTCAGCGAGGTGCTGCCGGCGATCCGTGAACGCGTCGAGCGCGATCTCAATGCGCCCGAGTTGAGCCGGCGCCAGATACTTGCCACCTCGGTGCGCTTGCTCGACAAAACGCTGATCCGTGTGGGCAATGACGAATACGCCAAAGAGAACCGCTCTTACGGGCTCACCACCTTGCGCACGCAGCATGTCAAGGTGGCCGGTGCGGTGCTGCGTTTCAGTTTTCGCGGCAAGAGCGGCGTGCAGCATGCGTTTGCCGTGACCGACCGGCGCATTGCGCGCATCGTGCAGCGTTGCCAGGATTTACCGGGGCTGGAGCTGTTTCAGTATCTGAACAAAAATGGCGCACGCCAGACCATTACTTCGGATGACGTTAACGATTACCTGCGCAGCATTGCCGGGCGCAATATCACTGCAAAAGATTTTCGCACCTGGGGTGGCACCACGGTTGCGGCGGTGGCGTTGCGGGCGATGGGGCCTGCGCCGCTCAAGCGCGATGCGGAACGCAATATCATCAGCGCCATAGACGCTGTCGCGGAGCGGCTCGGCAACACGCGGGCGGTGTGCCGTAAGTACTACATTCATCCGGCGCTGCTGCATGCCTACCTGCAGGGGCTGGTCGTGGCGCCATCCGCGGCGATGCCGCGGCGCAAATCAAAACGCAAACACGCAGCACCGGCGCTGCGGCGCGACGAGGTGGCGGTATTGCAGTTCTTGCACGATGTAACTTAAAAATATAATAAAATCAACAGGTTGTACCTATTTTAGGGTGGTGCGTCACCTGTGGATTGTGTGGAACAAATCGCCGGCGTAACGTGTTCGCCGCTGTGTCGCGCAGATTGAAATAACTTGTTGCGCCCAACCCTCAGGAGAATCGTGATGAAAGCAGTTCGCACTATCAAGCGCAGCCGCCGTGGATTTTTGCAGACTGCTGCGGCAACGGTGGTCGTGAGCAGTCTGCCGTTTGCAGCCTTTGCTGCAAGCGCCGCAGCAAAAATTAAAATCGGCATCGTCGGTTCGGGCAAGGTCGGCAGCGCCATCGGCACGTCTTGGGCGCGGGCCGGACACACGGTGATGTTTTCTTCACTTGATCTCGAGCACGACAAGGCGCTGGCCGCCAGCATCGGGCCCAACGCCCGCGCCGGTACATCGCGCGAAGCCGCCGCATTCGGCGATGTGCTGATGATCTCGGTGCCGTACCATGCATTGCCGCAGGTGGGCAAGGATCTCGGCGCGTTGTTGCAAGGCAAGATCGTGATCGATACCTGCAATCCCTTTGAACAGCGCGACGGCGAGGTCGGCATCTGGGCGCGCAAGATGGGCGCGGGTCTCGCTTCCATGGAACTGCTGCCCGGCGCGCTTATCGTGCGCGCCTTCAACGCCATCGGCGCCGCACGCATGGGCGAGGCGTACCAAAACCCGGGGCAGGTCGGCATGCCGATCGCCGGCGATGATGCCAAGGCGATTGCGATTGCATCGAACCTGATTCGCGATGTCGGTTATGAGCCGGTGCTGATCGGCGGGGCGGTGATGGGCCGGCATCTGGT
>JAQBGW010000087.1:0-4670 GCA_032128415.1 Betaproteobacteria bacterium
CCCACCCTTCTCCCTCTGGGAGAAGGGTGGGGATGAGGGAGATTTTCATTTTGTTACACGCTCTAAATTCAAAAACTTTAGCCACAGAGGTCACAGAGTTCACAGAGAAAAACAAGCACAGAAACAACGACCAGAAGTTTGGGCTCTGTGTTGGCTTTTGCAGTCCCCTGTGCTCTCTGTGGCAGATTTTGGGTTTTAAATGACCACACATCGCACCATTGAATTCAAGCTGAACGGCCGCCCGGTCACCGCGCAGGTTGACACGCACCACAACCTGGTCGAATTGCTGCAGGGGCAGGCTTTGTTCGGCGCGCGTGAGAGCTGCGGGCAGGGGTTGTGCGGCTGCTGCACAGTGATCGTCAACGGCGTGGCCGTGTCGGGTTGCCTGATGCTGGCTGTGCTGGTCGATGGCGCCGATGTGCGCACCATTGAGGAGAATGCAGAGAGCAATGCGCTCGACGCAAAACTCGATGCCGTGCAGCAGGCCTTCATTGATACCGGTGCCTTTCAGTGTGGCTTCTGCACACCGGGCTTTATCCTGATGACGCGGCAATTGCTGGATGAGCATCCCGATCCAACCGAGGATGAGATCCGCCACTACCTGTCGGGTAATCTGTGCCGCTGTGCGGCATACTCCGAGATCATCAAAGCCGTGCAGCTCGCGGCTGCCAAACGCAAAGGCTGATCATGAAACGTCCCGCCGGCAATCCCCTCGATCTGCGCACCTGGCTGGACACGACGCGGTCGCTCGGCGAACTCAAGGATGTGCCGGGCGCCGACGCCAAACTCGAGCTTGGCGCGATCAGCGAACTCAACGTCAAGATCGACGGCGCGCCGGCGCTGCTGTTTGACGAAATTAAAGGCTATCCCAAGGGTTTTCGCGTGCTGACCTGCAGCACGGCGAGTCCGGCGCGGCTGTCCTCGATTCTGCGCCTGCCGGTCGAGCGCAGCCATCATGCGCTGGTGCAGAAACTGCGCGGGCGGCCCAAGGGCTGGCAGGCCGATGCCCCAAAATACAATCCCGTGGTCGTTGAAACCGGTCCGGTGTTGGAGAACACGCAGTCGGGCAAGGATGTCGACATCAACATTTTCCCGTCGCCGCTGTGGCATGAGCTGGATGGCGGGCCGTACATCGGCACCGGCTGCTGCGTGGTGACCAAGGATTTTGACAGCGACTGGGTCAACGTCGGCACTTACCGTGTGCAGGCACACGACAAAAATCATGTCGGACTCGACATGATCCCGGGCAAACACGGTGCGATCCAGTACGACAAGTACATGAAAGCGGGCAAGCCGTTCCCGGTGGCGATCGTCATCGGCTGTGATCCGTTGGGGTACCTGATCTCGGGCATCGAAGTGCCGTTCGGCATGTGCGAATATAACTACATTGGCGCCATCCTCGGCGAACCGGTGCAGGTGGTGCACGGCGAGCTGACCGGGCTGCCGATACCTGCTGGTGCGGAAATCGTGCTCGAAGGGTATTGCCATCCGGGTGATGTGAAGACCGAAGGCCCGTTTGGCGAATTCCACGGCTATTACCCCGGCAAGGCCGGCACGGCGCCGGTGGTGACTATTGAGCGTGTCTATTATCGCAACGATCCGATCATCGTCGGCAGTCCGCCGGCCAAGCCGCCGAATGATTATTCCTACTCCAAAGCGGTGATGCGCTCGGCGCTGCTGTTCGATGCGCTGCTCGCCGCGGGTGTGCCCGATGTGCACAGCGTGTGGGCGCATGAAATTGGCGGCGCACGGATGTTCAACGTGGTGGCGATCAAGCAGCGCTACGCCGGCCACGCGCGCCAGGCCGGACACATTCTCAATCAATGCGGCGTCGGTGCTTACATGTCGCGCTACACCGTGGTGGTCGATGAAGACATCGATCCGTCGAATCTGCAGGAAGTGATGTGGGCAGTGGCGACGCGCAGCGATCCCGAGGTGGACATCGATATCATCAAGCGCGGCATGGGTTCGAAGAACGATCCGATGTTCGTTGCTTATCGCTACAACGCGCCGTTCAACTCCAAAGCCATCATCGATGCCTGCAGGCCGTATGATCATTTGCACGAGTTCCCGCCGGTGGCCGAGGCGAGCAAGGAACTGCAGGACAAGGTCAGGGCCAAGTGGAAAGATTTGTTTAAATAAGATTGCCTTAGAGAGAAGTAATATAAGTATTTGATTTTAAAGGATAAATTATGATACGCTCCATCATTGCAGTATTACTGACCGCAGCGTTTGCCGCTACGGCCCATGCCGCCGACGGCTACCCGACTAAGCCCATCCGCGTGCTGGTACCGTTCTCGCCGGGCGGCGTGGTCGATACCTCGACCCGCATACTGACCAACAAGATTGCGGAAGCAACCGGCTGGGTGTTTGTAGTCGATAACCGGCCGGGCGCCAGCGGCTTTATCGCCACTGGTACTGCAGCCAGGGCTACTGCCGATGGTTACACACTGCTGTCGGCGCATACCGGCGAGTTTGCAGTGACGCCCTTGATGTTCAAGAAGCGTCCGTATGACTTCGACCGCGATTTTGTGCCCATCATCATGGTCAGTGATGCGCCGATGCTGGTGGTGGTCAATGCCAAATCGCCGTTTAATAACCTGAAAGATCTGATCGCCGCAGCGAGAGCCAAACCAGGTACGGTCACTTTCGGCTCACCCGGTACAGGATCGGTCAATCACATGGCGACGGAGTGGTTCACTTCAGCGGCAGGTATCAAGACGCTCCATGTGCCGTATAAAGGCGGCGCGCCTGCAGTGTCGGCGGTTGCGAGAAACGAGGTGGCTTATACGGTCGCCGGCTTGCCCGGTGTGTTGCCGCATCTGCATGCCAATCGGGTGCGGGTGCTGGGCATTACGATGGCGAAGCGTTCTCCGCAGGTGCCCGACTATCCGTCGATGGCGGAGTCGGGTGTGCAGGGGGTGGATGCGTCAATCTGGGTCGGCTTGTTTGCGCCGAAAGGCACACCGAAAGAAGTGCTCAACAAGATCTACAAGGCTGCGGCCGATGTGCTGAAACAGCCTGATGTCAAAAAGCGCTACGCGACAGTCGGCGGCGCGGAAACCACGACCATGGGCGGCGTAGAGTTCACCAAACGCATACGTGCCGATATCGAGCGTTACAGGAAAGTAGTGGCGCAGTTGGGGATCCAGCCGCAGTAATTATGCGCACGCAGTAGCGGGATGAAAATGGCCGGGAGATCCGGCCATTTTTTATGTGATTACGTTATGTCGTCACCTGGGGCCTGATAACAATCATTTTATGAGATGCGTTGTGGCCAAAATTGTCGGTGGCAGTGCGCCGCCGACGGTGATGATGGGGCCTGCATCAACAAGGCGTGTGGTCATAGCCGAATTGCAGCAGGGTTTAAGTTTCCTCAACCCGCGGGTCACCCGTCCGCTTGAAATAATTCAGCAACGCCTCGGGCCGGTAAGTGGGGTCGTGATCCCAGCGCTGCCGCACCGAGTCATGCACGGATTGGGTGGGATCATCGCGCGGCGGTGTTTTCTCCGTTGCCTTGGTCATGCCGATGATGCGATCTATGCCCTTTGTTAACCGGTACAGCCTGGTCTTGGAATTGTGCAACATGCCCTGGGTGCTACCGCAGGTGGGATTGGCCTCGCAGGCCGGCATGTCGAAGGCAAGCCCCACGCTGCCTGCCTTCAGTATCATCCAGTCCAGGACGATGTCGGAGAGCCCCGGTTCCGCATACCCGCCGCCGACATCGCTGTGCGCGCCGCAAAACCAGGCTTGCTCTATGTGCTGACCGTCTTTGGGCACGTAATCCCACAGCGTCGGTTCGAAAGGCGTGCGATGCTCGTCTATGGCCAGTGCGTGAAAGGCGTTCGCCACCCGGTTGCTCAGCTCCGTGTCATGGAATTGATGCTTGCCGCGGCTCAGCCAGCGCAGGCCGCGCAACGGAATCCCCAATGCCCCGACCGTATCCCAGACACCGATGAATTTGATGGGGATGGGCTGGTTGCCCACCAGGGAATAACGCTCGCGGAAAATCCTCGGCGCGTCCTCGTCCGGATGATCCGCGTTCCGGTAGAGCTCGACTGCGGCGTGATATTGCCTGACATGCTTGCGATCCAGAATGCCGCATTTGCGGATCATGCCCGTGATGCTGCGGGCGGTATAAGCGCCGCGGCTGAAACCGAAAAAATACAACTCGTCTCCGGGCTCGTAGTTTCCGATCAGGGCGCGGTAAGCATCGTGGATGTTGTCTTCCAGGCCGCTGCCAAATGCACCGCCTGAGAGTTTATCCAGCGCATTGCCGGTGCCCACGCCCTGATCGTAGTAAATGAACTGCGGGACAGCGTCTTTTCGCTTCGCAATGCGATAGGCGATTTTTACGACGTTCGATGGACTGGGTACGCCGTCATCTTCCTGATCGGCGCGGTTCCAGGTGCCATCGCAGAGTACGATGAGTTTTTTCATGGCGTCACTTTCCCGGTGAGGGCTGCTGCCTGTAAACATCGACATCCGGAAATATCTGGTCATCCAGGCCGGTAGAAGAGGCCGGTAGAAGGGGTCGGGTTGGCAATACTTTTGTTGAGGGCGTTTAGGAAAATATGGCCAACCCGCCCCCTTCCGTAATCTTGAATGTCCGCTATGGTTGCGGGCTCAACCGGCCAAAACCGGACGGTCGCGGCCTGCGCTCGCGTATA
>JAQBGW010000088.1:0-5233 GCA_032128415.1 Betaproteobacteria bacterium
TTTCCGGCGCGAGCGGCGTGTGATAAACCTTTACCTGCTGCAGCGCACGCTTTCGGTAATCGACGTCGCCGTCCACCCGAATTACATCGAGCCGCTGCTTGAGCAGCTCGATGGTGGGAAGAAAGTCTTCGCGTTTCAGGCCGCCCTTGTAGAGCTCGTCGGGGTGATAGTTTGACGTCATGCAGTAGACCACGCCGCGGTCCATGGTGCGCGCGAACAGCCGCCCGAGGATCATCGCGTCCACCACGTCCGAGACCGCGACCTCGTCGAAGCAAATCAGCCGGTAGCGCCCGGCAATGCGGTTCGCGAGCGCGTCCAGGGGATTGGGCGTGCCCTTTAACTCGTCGAGCTCGCGGTGCACGTCGCGCATGAAATGATGGAAGTGCACCCGCCGCTTTCGCTCCAGAGGCAGACACCGGTAGAAACTATCCATGAGGAAGGTCTTGCCGCGCCCGACCGATCCCCACAGGTAGATGCCGCGGGGCAGCTCTGGCCGCATCACCAGGCGGCGCAGCGCGGTGCCGCGCCGCCGCTTGTAATCGCTCCATTGCTCGAACAACCGTTGCAGCCGCAGCACCGCCGCGTATTGCGTATCGTCCCGCTCGAAACCCCGCTTCTTCAGCGCCTCCTGGTAGAGCTCGAGGACGGAGGCCGGCCTCTCTAAGGCTGGCGGGACGGTTTCGGTCGGCCTGAGCGCATTTTCAGCCATCAGCCATCTCCGTCCCCGGAGCCGGCCTTATTCCGAAATGAATGAATTACCACCTGGAATGAAATATCTGTTCTTGACGTTAGTAATTTAAGCTGCGGTTGCCGACGGCAAGCGCAGCTTCCTTCATCGCCTCGGACAGCGAGGGATGCGCGTGGCAGATCAGCGCGATGTCCTCCGAGGACGCGCGGAATTCCATTGCGACCACTGCCTCGGCGATCAGCTCCGAGGCCATCGGTCCGATGATGTGCACGCCGAGGATACGGTCGGTCTTCTCGTCGGCAAGGAATTTGACGAACCCGGTGGTGTCGCCGAGCGCGCGGGCGCGGCCGTTCGCCATGAACGGGAACTGGCCGGACTTGTACTTCGTGCCTTCGGCCTTCAGCTGCTGCTCGGTCTTGCCGACCCAGGCGATTTCGGGCGAAGTGTAGATAACCCACGGTATAGTGTTGAAATCCACGTGACCGTGCTTTCCCGCGATGCGTTCGGCCACCGCCACGCCCTCTTCTTCGGCTTTGTGCGCCAGCATCGGCCCGCGCACCACGTCGCCTACCGCCCAAACGCCGGGCAGATTGGTCTTGCAATCACCATCCACCGCAACAAAACCGCGCTCGTCTATTTTTAGACTGACCGCTTTGGCATTCAATCCGTCGGTGTGCGGCATGCGGCCGATTGACACAATCAACTTGTCCACGACCAACGTCTGGGCGGTACCGGCGCTGTCCGTGTATTCAACGGAGACATTTTTTTTCGCGGTTATTTTTCCAACCTTGACACCGGTTTTAATAGCTAGTCCCTGCTTGGTGAATACCTTCAGCGCTTCCTTGGCCACCTGCCCGTCCACCGCTCCCAGAAAGTCCGGCAGCGCTTCGAGTACGGTGACTTCGGCACCTAGACGCCGCCACACACTGCCCATTTCCAGGCCGATGACACCGGCACCGATCACACCCAGTTTTTTCGGTGTTTCGGCAATTTCCAGCGCACCTGCGTTGTCGAGCACCAGTTTATTGTCGAATGGCACGTCAGGCAGCGCCCGCGGAGTTGATCCCGTGGCAATGATCACGTGTTTGGCCGTCAGCACCTCAGCGCTCTTGCCGGAGACCTGAACCTGCCAACTGCCGGCGCCGCCTCCGGCAAAAGCACCCTTGCCGTGAAAAAACGTAATCTTGTTTTTCTTGAACAGATACAGAATGCCGTCATTATTCTGTTTAACCACTTTATCTTTTCGCTTGAGCATCTGCGCCACATCCATCGCCAAACCCTTGACCTGAATGCCGTGCTCGGCAAATGCATGGCCGGCATGCTCGAAATTCTCTGACGACTGCAACAGTGCTTTCGACGGAATGCAGCCAACATTGGTACAAGTACCGCCGGGCGCGGGTTTGCCTTCGGGCGTGCTCCATTCGTCTATACACGCCGTCTGCAGACCCAATTGCGCAGCACGGATCGCCGCGATGTATCCGCCGGGACCGGCGCCGATGACTACGACATCAAATGATTTGGCCATGTTTGCGTGATTAAATATCCAGAATCATCCGTGCCGGATCTTCCAGCGCTTCTTTCATTGCCACCAGCGCCAGCACGGCCTCGCGACCGTCGATGATGCGATGGTCATATGACAGGGCGAGGTAATTCATCGGGCGGATGACGATCTGCCCGTTTTCCACCACCGCGCGTTCCTTGGTCGCATGCACACCGAGAATCGCGCTTTGCGGCGGGTTGATGATCGGCGTGGACAACATAGAACCGAACACGCCCCCATTGGAAATCGAGAATGTACCGCCGGTGAGTTCTTCGATGGTCAGCTTGCCGTCCTGCGCGCGCTTGCCGAATTCGGCAATCTGCTTCTCGATATCAGCCAGTGTCATCTGGTCACAGTTGCGCAGGATGGGCACCACCAGGCCGCGCGGGCTGCCCACCGCGATGCCGATGTCGTAATAGCCGTGATAGACGATATCGTTGCCATCGATGGAAGCGTTGACTAACGGATATTTTTTCAGCGCATGCACCGCGGCTTTGACGAAAAAGGACATGAAGCCCAGTTTGGCACCGTGCTCCTTCTCGAAACGCTCTTTGTATTTGCTGCGCAACTCCATGACCGGTTGCATGTTGACTTCATTGAACGTGGTCAAAATGGCTGCGGTTGATTGCGACTGCACCAGACGTTCGGCAATCCGTGCACGTAGTCGCGACATCGGCACGCGCTGCTCGGGTCGTTCGCCGGTATCCCCCATATCCACCTTAGGCATCGCGCGCGCAACCGCAGGAGCAGCAGCAGGCGCCGCCGCTTTCGTCCCCGCATGGGCTCCCCCTTCGGCCGCTTGGAGAACGTCGCCCTTGGTTACGCGACCGCCCCGGCCGGTACCGCTGATCGCGGCGGTATCTAAATGCTTCTCGGCAGCGAGCTTCTGCGCTGAAGGCATCGCCGGCGATCCTGCGGGTTTGTCCGCCGCTGCGGCAACAGGTGATTTTGATGCAGGCGCTTTTTCTGCAGTCGCTGTCACTTCGGGCGCCTTTGCCTCGGTGTCGATCTGGGCAATGATTTCATTGCTGGTGACTGTGCTGCCATCGACCTTGATGATTTTCACCAGCACCCCCGCCTGGGGCGCCGGGGTCTCGAGCACGACTTTGTCGGTCTCGATGTCCACCAGATTTTCGTCGCGCTTGATGTAGTCGCCGGCTTTTTTGTGCCACGACACCAATGTCGCCTCGGCTACCGATTCCGATAGTTGGGGCACTTTCACTTCAACGAGCATGATTACCTCTTAACCTATTGATTATATTCATAATTATTAATGCTCTTCACCCTCAGTCAAGGGCCGCGGATTGAAGCCGCGCGGGCGGCTGCCGCCGGCCAGAGTCAGCGCCTGATCAACCAGTTCCTTTTGCTGCTTCTCGTGCAGCGACTTGTAGCCGGCGGCTGGCGAGGCCGATGAATCGCGCCCTGCGAAATACATCTTCTGCTCGGGCAGCAAATGGCGCATCAGGTAATGCTGGATATGCCGCCAGGCGCCTTGATTGCGCGGTTCTTCCTGGCACCAGACGATTTCCTTGGCGTTTTTGTAGCGCACGATCTGAGCGCGGAATTCATCGTGCGCAAACGGGTAGAGCTGCGCCATGCGCACCAGCGGCAGGTTCTGGATGCCGCGTGCCTGCCGCTCGGCGCGCAAGTCGTAATAGACCTTGCCGCTGCAGAAAATGACCCGCTCAACTTTCTCAGGCTCAATCTCACTCGCATCCCAGTCCTCATTCACCGGATTAAACTTGTCGTTGGCAAACTCTTCGAGCAAAGACACCGATTCCTTGTGCCGCAGCAGACTCTTCGGTGAAAAAATAATCAACGGTTTGCGATGCGGCCGCACCATCTGCCGGCGCAGCAGGTAATACATTTGCACCGGCGTCGCCGGCACACAGATCTGCATGTTGTAATCCGCACACAATTGCAGGAAACGTTCCATGCGGGCCGACGAATGCTCGGGCCCCGCGCCTTCGTAGCCGTGCGGCAGCATCAGAGTCAGGCCGCTCAGGCGGCCCCATTTCACTTCACCCGATGCAATAAACTGGTCTATGACCACCTGCGCGCCGTTGACGAAATCGCCGTATTGCGCCTCCCAGATCACCAATTCCTTGGGGCCGGATGTCGCATAGCCGTATTCGAAACCGAGCACCGCTTCTTCCGACAGCACCGAATCGATGACTACGAAATCACCCTGGTTGGGGCTGAGGTGCTGTAATGGCACATGCGTGCCCTGATCCCAGCGCTCCCGGTTCTGGTCATGCAGCACGGCGTGGCGGTGGAAAAACGTGCCGCGACCGGAATCCTGCCCTGACAGCCGCACCGAGAAACCTTCATTCAGCAACGTCGCATAAGCGAGTGTTTCCGCCATGCCCCAATCGAGCGGCAATTTGCCTTCGGCCATCAGCCGCCGGTCTTCCATGATTTTCTGGACCCGCGGATGCAACTTGAAGCCGGACGGCACATCGCAGATCTTGCGTGCCAGCGCCTGCAACTGGTCCAGCGGCAGCCGGGTGTCGTCATTCTCGTTCCACTTGGTGCCCCGGTACGGACTCCAGTCGGTCTCAAACGGCGGCTTAAAATTGGAAAGTATGGTCTGGTTGGTGTGGTAACCACGATCCAGTGCATCGCGGAATCCGTTCACCATCTTTTCAGCCTCAGCTTCCGTGACCACGCCTTCGCCAATCAGTCGGTCAGCGTACACTTTTCGCGGTGTGGGATGGGTATGGATGCGCCGGTACATCAGCGGCTGCGTGACCATCGGCTCATCCTGCTCGTTATGGCCGAGCCGGCGGTAGCAGACCAGGTCGATCACCACGTCCTTCTGGAATTGCATGCGGTAATCCAGTGCTATCGCCGTGGCAAAGCAGATCGCTTCCGGGTCATCGCCGTTGACATGGAAAATCGGCACTTCGAGCATTTTTACCACGTCCGAGCAATACGTCGACGAACGTGCATCGCGCGGGTCAGAGGTCGTGAAGCCGATCTGGTTATTGATGATGATATGCACC
>JAQBGW010000089.1:0-44143 GCA_032128415.1 Betaproteobacteria bacterium
CGCTGCTCTACCTCATCATCTTCGCGCAGGCGCTGGGCGCCCACGTGCGCGTGTTCGAGGGCGTGCCTTATTCCGCGTTCCTGGTGCCCGGCCTCGTAATGATGAGCATGCTGCAGAACTCCTTTGCCAACAGTGCTTCGAGCCTCATCCAGTCCAAGGTCACCGGCAATCTGGTGTTCGTGCTGGTGACGCCGATCTCGTACGTCGAGTTCTTCGGTGCCTACGTCCTCGCATCTGTGGCGCGGGGGCTGGTGGTAGGCGCGGGCGTGCTGGCGGTCACGACGTGGTTCGTCGAGCTGCGGCTCGTTGCGCCGCTGTGGGCGCTCGCTTTCGCCCTGTTGGGCAGCGCGCTGCTGGCGGTGCTGGGACTGCTCGCCGGCATCTGGGCGGAGAAATTCGAACAGATCGCGGCGTTCCAGAATTTTCTCGTGATGCCGCTGACCATGTTGTCGGGCGTGTTCTACTCGATCCACGCCCTGCCGGCACGCTGGCAGCAGGTGTCGCACCTGAACCCCTTTTTCTACATGATTGACGGCTTTCGCTATGGCTTCTTCGGCGCCTCTGACGTCGCGCCCGCCGCCAGCTTTGCCGTGGTGGCGGTAAGCTTGGCGCTTCTATCCGTGCTCACGCTGCGGTTGCTGAAGGCCGGATACAAAATCAGGACCTGACCATGGTGACCCCCGAAAGCATCCAGAGCGGCATCGCCGCGGGCCTGCCTTGCGAGCGAATCGAGGTGGTCGGCGACGGCCAGCATTTCCAGGCGCTGGTGGTGTCGACGCACTTCGCCGGCAAGAGCCGCATCCAGCGTCACCAGCTGGTGTATGCGGCACTGGGCGACCGCATGCGCGAAGAGGTCCACGCCCTGTCGATGAAGACGCTGACGCCCGAAGAGTTCCAGGCCGGTGGATAAGCTGTTGATCACCGGCGGGCGGCCGCTCGCCGGCGAGGTGCGCGTCTCCGGCGCCAAGAATGCCGCGCTGCCGATCATGTGCGCCTCGCTGCTCACCGACCAGCCGCTCGCGCTGGACAACGTACCCCGCCTCATGGACGTGCGCACGATGTCCAAGCTCCTCGCACAAATGGGCGTCGAAGTCGGCGAGCAGGAGAGCGGGCGCGTGCAGCTGATGGCTGCGAAGATTTCCAACCCGATCGCCGGCTACGAGCTCGTCAGAACCATGCGCGCCTCTGTTCTGGTGCTGGGGCCTCTGCTTGCGCGCTGCGGCCGCGCCAAGGGGTCGCTGCACGGGGGCTGCGCCATCGGCGCGCGTCCGGTGGACCAGCACGTCAGAGGCCTGCAAGCGATGGGCGCGCAGATCACGGTGGAGCAGGGCTACATGAACGCCACTGCCAAGAGACTCAAGGGCGCGCGTATTGCCATGGACATGGTTACCGTGACCGGCACCGAGAACCTGATGCTTGCTGCCTGCCTCGCCGAGGGCACGACGCTGCTTGAGAACGCGGCGCGCGAGCCGGAGGTCGTGGATCTGGCGAACTGCCTCCGGGCGATGGGCGCGAAGATCGAGGGCGACGGGTCGGCGTCCATTCGTATTCAGGGGGTGAACGCGCTGTCGGGAGCGCGCCATCGGGTGATGCCCGATCGCATCGAGACCGGGACCTATCTCGCGGCGGTGGCAGCCGCGGGCGGCAAGGTGAGGTTGACCGCTGTGGCGCCGGAAACAGTAGCGGCGACCGTTCAGGCGCTGCAGGCTGCGGGAGCGAAGATCTCCTCCCGTGCGGACCTGATCGAGATCGAGATGGTCGGGCGACCGGAGTCGGTGAGCGTGACGACTGCGCCCTACCCGGGGTTCCCCACCGACATGCAGGCGCAGCTCATGGCGCTGAACTGCGTCGCGCGCGGCAAGGCGCAGATTACCGAAACCATCTTCGAGAATCGCTTCATGCATGCGCTCGAGCTGCAGCGCCTGGGCGCGGACATTTCGATCCAGGGCAATACGGCGGTGGTGCAGGGCGTCGACAAGCTGCAGGGTGCCAATGTCATGGCGACGGACCTGCGCGCCTCCGCGAGCCTAGTGGTGGCAGGGTTGGTTGCACAGGGTGAGACGCTGATCGGCCGTATTTATCACCTTGATCGAGGCTACGAGGCGCTGGAGCGCAAGCTCGCCGGGCTCGGGGCCAGGATCTCCCGGGTACGGTAAAATCCCCTTCCGAATCAAGCGGGAGAGGCCCTTCGGGGCCTTTTTTCATTTGCACCATGACCGGCATTGGTATCGCGCTGTCGAAGGGACGGATCCTCGAGGAGACGGGGCCGCTGCTCGCTCGCGTCGGCCTCAGCCCTAGGGAAGACCCGGAGCGCTCGCGCAAGTTGGTCATCCGCACGGCACGCCGTGACGTGAGTCTGGTGATGGTGCGTGCGTCCGACACGCCCACCTACGTCGCGCATGGCGCCGCCGATCTGGGCATCGCCGGCAAGGACGTGCTCGCCGAGCATGGCGGCGAGGGCCTGTACCAGCCGCTCGATCTGGGCATCGCCAGGTGCCGCATGATGGTCGCGGTAAGAAAGGATTTCGATTACGCGGGTGCGGTGCGCCAGGGCGCACGCCTGCGCGTCGCCACAAAGTACGTGAGGATTGCGCGCGAGTTCTTCGCCGGCAAGGGTGTGCACGTGGACCTGATCCGCCTCTACGGCTCGATGGAACTGGCGCCGATCATGGGACTGGCTGATGCCATCGTCGACCTGGTGTCCTCCGGCAATACGCTAAAGGCAAACAAGATGGAGGCGGTGGAGGAGATCATGCCGGTGTCCGCGCGCCTCATCGTCAACCAGGCGGCGCTGAAGACCAGGCGCGGTCAGTTGCAGCCGCTGATCGACGCGTTCGCCAAGGCGACGCGCCGATGAAGCTGCGCCGGCTCAGCACCGGGAGCGCCGGGTTCGACGCCGCGCTCACCGCGCTCACGCGCTACGATGCCGCGCAGGACGACGCAATCGAGGCTACCGCGCGCGCCATCATTGCCGACGTGCGCAAACGCGGCGACGCGGCACTGCTGGAGTACACGCGCAAGTTCGACCGCATCGAGGCGCCCTCGATGCCGGCCCTGGAAGTGCCCCGCGCGAGGATCGACGCCGCGCTCTCCGGATTGACGGCGGCGCAGGCGGCCGCGTTGCGCGAGGCCGCAGCGCGCGTGCGCGGCTTTCACGAGCGCCAGCGGTCGCAATCCTGGGAGTACACGGAAGCCGACGGCACTCGCCTCGGTCAGCGCGTTACGCCGGTGGAGAAGGTCGGCGTCTACGTGCCGGGCGGCAAGGCGGCCTACCCGTCGTCGGTGATCATGAACGCGGTGCCGGCGAAGGTGGCAGGCGTGCGCGAGATCATCATGGTAGTGCCGGCGCCCAACGGCGTGCGCAACGACCTTGTGCTCGCGGCGGCGGCGATCTGCGGCGTGGACCGCGTATTCACGATTGGCGGCGCGCAGGCTGTCGCCGCGCTCGCCTACGGCACCGCGACGATCCCCGCGGTGGACAAGATCGTCGGGCCGGGCAATGCCTACGTCGCTGCCGCCAAGCGGCGCGTGTTCGGCGTGGTCGGTATCGACATGGTGGCCGGCCCCTCGGAGATTCTGGTGGTCGGCGACGGCAGCACCGATCCCGACTGGGTGGCGATGGATCTTTTCGCGCAGGCCGAACACGATGAACTGGCGCAGGCGATCCTGCTCGCGCCGGATGCAAAATATCTCGATGCCGTTGCGGCAAGCATGGCCCGGCAGTTGCCGGAAATGCCGCGGCGCGCGGTGATTGAGGCGTCACTCAAGGGGCGCGGCGCGCTGATTGCCGTGCGCGATCTCGATGAAGCCTGTGCGCTGGTCAACCGCATTGCGCCGGAGCATCTGGAACTGTCAGTGGAAAATCCGCAGGCGTTGCTGCCGAAAATCCGCCACGCCGGTGCGATATTTCTCGGGCGATTCACTTCGGAAGCGCTGGGCGATTACTGCGCCGGGCCCAACCACGTGCTGCCGACCTCGCGCACCGCGCGGTTTTCGTCGCCGCTGGGTGTTTATGATTTCCAGAAACGGTCGAGTGTGATCCGCGTATCGCGCGAAGGTGCGCTGAAGCTCGGCAAAACGGCCGTGGAGCTTGCTGCCGGTGAAGGACTGACTGCGCACGCCAAGTCGGCTGAATACCGGATGAAGTAAGGATAAGGATATGCCGCCAGAAACTCATGGCGGCACATTTGCTCATGCCGAAAACCCCCGAAGACATTATTCGCAGTGAAATTCTCGCACTGAAGGCCTATCACGTGCCCGATGCGTCGGGCATGGTGAAGCTCGACGCCATGGAAAATCCATATCGACTGCCTGACGCCGTGCGCAGCGAATTGGGCGCGATTACCGGTGCTGCCGAGATCAACCGCTATCCCGATCCCGGCGCGCAGCGGTTGAAAGCGCGCTTGCGCGCGGTGCTCCGCGTGCCTGCGGATGCGGAACTGGTGCTCGGCAACGGTTCCGATGAAATCATCCAGATGCTGACCATGGCGGTAGCGAGGCCCGGCGCGGTGGTGCTTGGTGTCGAACCGGCATTTGTGATGTTCCGCATGATCGCGACGTTCTGCGGCGTGCGTTTCGCCGGCGTGCCGCTGAAGTCCGATTTTTCACTGGACGCCGATGCCATGCTCTCCGCTATCAAGGCGGAGCAGCCGGCTTTGATTTTCCTTGCCTATCCCAACAATCCTACCGGCAACCTGTTTGATGCCGCCGCGATTGAGCGCATCATGGACGCCGCGCCCGGTATCGTGGTGATCGACGAGGCCTACCATGCGTTCGCGCAGCAGACCTTCATGGACCGGCTGCCGCGCCATGCCAATCTGCTGTTGATGCGTACGCTGTCGAAATCGGGTCTTGCCGGGCTGCGGCTGGGCGTGCTCGCCGGAGCGCCGGCGTGGCTCACACACATCGACAAGGTGCGGCTCCCGTATAATGTCAATGTGCTGACGCAACTCGCGGCTGAAAAGATTCTGCAGCATGAAGCGCTGCTCGATGAGCAGGCGGCGCGGCTGCGCGCCAGCCGCGAACAACTGCAAACGGACTTGCGTGGCGTGCCCGGTGTGACGGCGTTCCCCAGTGCCGCCAATTTCATTCTGTTCCGATTGCCGCGCGCGGCGGCCGTGTTCGAAAGTCTGAAACAGCGCGGGGTGCTGATCAAGAATCTCGATGGTTCACATCCGGCACTGGCAGACTGCCTGCGCGTGACTGTGGGCACGCCCGAAGAAAATTCGCAATTCATTGCAGCACTGCGCGCCGCCGTTTAACATTACAGGCCATCATGCCCATGAAAAGCCGATCAGCGACTGTCGTTCGCGACACCCAGGAAACGCAGATTACCGTCAAGCTCAATCTCGACGGCGCCGGCCGCGCGAAACTTGCCAGCGGCATACCGTTTCTCGACCATATGCTCGACCAGATTGCGCGGCACGGCCTCGTCGATCTCGAGGTCAAGGCCAAGGGCGATCTGCACATTGACGCGCATCATACTGTCGAAGATATCGGCATTACGCTGGGGCAGGCGTTCGCCAAAGCGATTGGTGACAAAAAAGGCGTGCGTCGTTACGGCCACGCTTACGTGCCGCTCGACGAGGCGCTGTCGCGCGTGGTGATTGATCTGTCGGGACGACCCGGTCTGGAAATGACCGGCAAGTTCACGCGCGCGCGTGTGGGCGAGTTCGACGTCGATCTGGTGCGCGAATTTTTCCAGGGCTTCGCCAACCATGCCGGCGTCACGCTGCATCTTGATAATCTCAAGGGCGCGAATACCCACCATCAAGTGGAAACACTCTTCAAGGCTTTTGGACGAGCATTGCGCGTGGCGGTCGAGCTTGATCCGCGGGTGAAAGGCGTGCCATCCACCAAAGGAAAGTTATAGGCTTTCCGCAGTGGCGCAGTTTGTCATTTTGCGCCCCGGTTTCATCAATGACCTGCTGAACGTTATACGATGACCATCGACATCGCAGTAATTGATTACGGCATGGGTAATCTGCGTTCGGTATCCAAGGCCATCGAACATATCGCGCCGGGTCGCACCGTGGTGGTGACCAGTGATCCGGCGGATGTGGCCGCGGCCGGACGCGTGGTGTTCCCCGGTCAGGGCGCGATGCCGGATTGCATGCGTGAAATGGAGGCACGTGGATTGCACGGTGCGCTCGTTGCCGCAGCGCGCGACAAACCTTTCCTCGGCATTTGCATCGGATTGCAGATGTTGTTTGCGCGCAGCGAGGAGGGTGATACGCCGGGACTTGGCCTGCTGGCGGGCGTGGTGAGGCGTTTTCCGGCGTCACGTATGGTTGATGAGCGCGGTGAAAAACTCAAAGTGCCGCACATGGGCTGGAATGAAGTTGAGCAGCGCATGGTGCATCCGTTGTGGCAGGGCATCCCGGACCGCAGCCGGTTTTATTTTGTGCACAGCTTTTATCCGGAACCCGCCGATCCCGGCATCGTTGCCGGCAGTAGCAACTATCCGTTCCGGTTTGCCTGCGCCGCAGCGCGCGATAACATTTTCGCGGTACAGTTCCATCCTGAGAAAAGCCATACCGCAGGGCTGCAATTGCTGACAAACTTTGTGGCGTGGAAGCCGCAGAGCTTCGCACGCGGTTGAAACAGGCTGCCAATCAGGCTTGCCATCGCCGCCGCTGTAGTATGATTAATCCTATCGCAACGATTTTGCAGATGACTACCCAATCCGGATTATCTGTCGCTGACCTTCCTGGTCAAACTCATCACGGTCACCTCTTTACGGCCCCCGTTCTACAGCCCCCTTATTACAGCCATTTCACAGCCATCCCATGCTGATTATCCCTGCCATCGATTTGAAGGACGGCAAGTGCGTACGCCTGAAGCAGGGCGACATGAGCAATGCCACGATTTTCTCGGAAGACCCCGGTGCGATGGCCGCGCAGTGGCTCAAGCAGGGCGCGCGCCGCCTGCATGTCGTCGATCTCAACGGCGCGGCAGCAGGCAAACCGAAGAACGAGGCGGCGATCAAGTCCATCGTCAAGGCGCTCGGCACCGCCGAGTTGCCGATACAGTTGGGCGGCGGCATCCGCGATCTTGATACGATTGAGACTTATATCGATTCCGGTATCAGCTACATCATCATCGGCACTGCGGCGGTGAAGACACCGGGATTCCTGCAGGAGGCCTGCACCGCGTTTCAGGGACATATCATCGTCGCGCTCGACGCCAAGGACGGCAAGGTGGCCGTTGACGGCTGGTCAAAGATGACCGGGCACGACGTCGTTGACCTGGCGAAAAAATTCCAGGATTACGGCGTTGAAGCGGTCATTTATACCGACATCGGCCGCGACGGCATGCTGACTGGCGTTAACATTGAGGCGACCGTGGCGCTTGCCCGGCAGTTGAATGTACCGGTCATTGCCAGCGGCGGTATTAGCGATCTCGACGACGTCAAGAAACTCTGCGCCGCAGAAGCCGAGGGCATCACGGGTGCGATCACTGGCCGTGCCGTGTATGAGGGCACGCTGAATTTCAGCGCGGCGCAGAAACTGGCCGACAAACTTTCCAAAAGCAAGTAATTGGTAATTAAGTGATTAAGTGATTAAGTGATTAAGTGATTGGGGAAGACATGCCGCTGGTTTTAATCACTCAATCACGATTCACCATTCACAGAATTTGATGGGCCTTGCCAAACGCATCATTCCCTGTCTCGATGTCACCGCCGGTCGCGTGGTCAAAGGCATTAATTTTGTCGAGCTCAAAGATGCCGGTGATCCGATCGAGATCGCGCGCCGCTACGACGATCAGGGCGCGGATGAGCTGACTTTCCTTGACATCACCGCCAGTAGCGACGATCGCGACCTGATCCTGCATATCATCGAAGCGGTGGCGGCGCAGGTATTTATTCCGCTGACTGTGGGCGGCGGTGTGCGCTCGGTTGATGATGTGCGCCGGCTGCTCAATGCCGGCGCCGACAAGGTCAGTATCAATACCTCGGCAGTGCAGAACCCGCAGCTCGTCGCTGACGCCAGCGGGCGTTACGGCGCGCAGTGCATCGTTGTTGCGGTGGACGCCAAACGCGTCGCCGGCGCTGATCCGCTGCGCTGGGAGGTTTACACCCACGGCGGGCGCAAGCCCACCGGTCTCGACGCGGTGGAGTGGGGCAAAAAAATGCAGGCTATGGGCGCCGGTGAAATTCTGCTTACCAGCATGGATCGCGACGGCACTCGTGCCGGCTTCGATCTTGAGCTCACGCGCGTGTTTTCGACGACACTCGATATCCCGATTGTTGCCAGTGGCGGCGTCGGCACCCTCGACCATCTCGCCGAAGGCGTCACCCTTGGCCGCGCCGATGCAGTATTGGCCGCGAGCATTTTTCACTATGGCGAATTTACGATCCTTCAGGCCAAGCAGCACATGGCTGCGCACGGCATCGAAGTCCGGTTGTAGTGATAGAAAAAATCAATTAAAATCAAATAGTTATAATTTTTGATGGGTGGGGCGCGGCTAAGCCAGCCCTGCATGACATCATGGCGTCGAACTGGCTGGATCGGGTGCAGTGGAGCGCTGACGGGTTGATTCCCGCGGTGACGCAGGAGTCGGGCAGCGGCCGCGTGCTGACGGTGGCGTGGATGAACCGTGAGGCACTGGAGCTTACGGCGGCTACCGGTGAGGCGCATTACTGGTCTCGTTCGCGCAAGAAGTTATGGCACAAGGGCGAGGAATCCGGCCACGTGCAGAAAGTGCGAGCTATCCGCCTCGACTGCGATCAGGATGTGGTGCTGCTTGAAGTCGAGCAGGTCGGCGGCATCGCCTGTCATACCGGCCGGCACAGCTGTTTTTTTTATGAACTGCAGAACGGCAACTGGGTCGAGATTGATCCGGTGCTGAAAGACCCGAAGACGATCTACGGTAAAAAGTAATGGCATCAATCGACAAAGACATACTGTTGCGGCTGGGGGCAACTATCGCCGCGCGCAAGGGCGCGGATGCGGGAGCATCCTATGTCGCCGGATTGCTGGCGAAAGGCGAGGACGCCATTCTGCGCAAGGTGCTGGAAGAGGCTGCAGAGACGCTGTTGGCCTCGAAAGAGGGTGATAAACTGCACGTCGTTCGAGAAACAGCCGACCTGTGGTTCCACACGCTGGTACTGCTGGCCTGGCACGGCGTCGGTCCGGAAGAGGTGCTCGCCGAGTTGCAGCGGCGTGAAGGTGTATCGGGCGTCGAGGAGAAGGCGTCGCGAAAGCAGTGACGGGTACGCGTAAACAGCATTACACGATTAGAAGCGCGATTAGAATTTAATTTATCCGTGCTCGTGCACGGGTCATGAGGAGTTTGACATGGGTTCATTCAGCATCTGGCATTGGTTGATTGTGTTGCTGGTGGTGGTCTTGATATTCGGCACCAAAAAGCTGCGCAATATCGGCGCTGATCTCGGCGGCGCGGTCAAGGGTTTCAAGGAAGGGGTGAAAGCCGGCGACGACAAGTCTGCCGAAGCCAAGACCGAAATTCCGCCTTCCACCGGGCAGACCATCGACGGCGAAGCGCGCAAGGAAACCACGAAGTCGTAAAGGGCGAGTGCAGGGTAGAGCACAAATCGCGGACATCCCCCCGATTCTGCCGCCACTTTTTCTGCATTTCCCCTTCACCAATCGCGCCCCATCATGTTTGATATCGGCTTCTCCGAACTGCTGCTTATCGCCGTGGTGGCGTTAATTGTCATCGGCCCGGAGCGTCTGCCGAAGGTGGCGCGAACCGTAGGCGCACTGTTCGGCCGCATGCAGCGCTACGTCAACGACGTCAAAGCTGACATCAGTCGCGAAATGGCGCTCGATGATTTGCGCAAGCTGCAAACGAGCATGCAGGACACCATGCGTTCGGTCAAAGATTCGGTAAACCAGGAAGTGCGTTCAGCCGAATCCGAAATGAACGAGATAGCCAGCGACACGCAACCGCCACCGTACCCGGAGTCGCCTGAAATTGCGCCGGAGTCAGTCGCTGAAAAAGTACCGGCCGCCCCCGGGCAGCATGCCGGGGTGCCTGAATCTGGAAAACCGGCGCAGTCGTAGTGAGCGAAGACACCTTTATTTCACATTTGATCGAGCTGCGCGACCGCCTGCTGCGCGTGCTCATCGTATTCGGGGTGGTGCTGCTGATATTGATCCCGTTTGCCTCGGAACTCTACGATCTGCTGGCGAAGCCGATGATGAGCGCGTTACCCGAGGGCACGAAGATGATCGCGACCGGTGTCGTAACGCCGTTTCTGGTGCCGATCAAGGTGGCAATGATGGTGGCATTCATCATCACGCTGCCCATGATCCTCCATCAGGCGTGGTCCTTTGTTGCCCCCGGCCTCTATCTGCACGAGAAGCGCCTGGTACTGCCGCTGGTGGTGGTAAGCACGATACTGTTCGTGATTGGCATCGCGTTTTGTTACGTGTTCGTATTCAACACGGTGTTTCACTTCATTAATCAGATCGCGCCGGCAAGCATCACAGTGGCGCCGGACATTGAAAATTATCTCAACTTTGTACTGACCATGTTTCTGGCCTTCGGGTTGACATTCGAGACGCCGATCGTGGTGGTGATGATGACGAGTATGGGCGTGGTGACGCTGGAGCAATTGCGTAGTGCCCGTCCTTACTTCATCGTGATTGCGTTCGTTATTTCGGCCATCGTCACACCGCCTGACGTGGTTTCGCAATTGCTGCTGGCTATCCCCATGTGCCTGCTCTTCGAGGTGGGATTATTGGCCGCGCGTTTTGTGCCGAAGCAGTCGAAGCCGGCTGAAGATGGCGACGAGGCTGGAAAATACACGCCGCCCAGCGATGCCGAGCAGGACGCCGAGCTCGATCATATTGAGGCCGAAGAGCGTCGCCCCAGAAGCTGAGCTGCCGGCTGAAGTTACCGGCTAAGCCTTATTCCTGCCGCCTCTTTTGCTTGGGTCGTTTGCCGACCGTCACCTTCAGATCGAGTTCCTGTTTTTCACGCACCACGCGCAGCGTTGCCTGACTGCCGGGCACCAACGCGGCAATCAGATTGAGCATGCTTGCCGAGTCGGTAACGGTTTTGCCTTTAACGGCAATCAACACGTCACCCACTTTCATGCCGCCGCGGTCGGCGGGCGTGCCGCGGAACACCTCGGTAATCAGCGTGCCGCGCGCTACGCGCATCTTGAACGATTCAGCGATTTCCTGGGTCATGTCCTGCACGCCGACGCCAATCCAGCCGCGCTGCACCGTGCCCGTCTTGATGATCTGCTCCATGACGGATTTTGCGGTGCTCACGGGAATCGCGAAGCCGATGCCCAGAGAGGCGCCGCCCTCCACCCTTGAATAGATTGCTGTATTGATGCCCATCAGGTGGCCGTTGACATCGACCAGCGCACCGCCCGAGTTGCCGGGGTTGATGGCCGCGTCGGTCTGTATGAAATTCTCAAAAGTGTTGATGCCGAGGTGACTGCGGCCCAGTGCGCTGACGATGCCCAGCGTCACGGTCTGGCCGACCCCGAACGGATTGCCGATGGCGAGCACCACGTCGCCGACGCGCGCACTGTCGGACGCGCCCAGGGTGATTGCCGGCAAATTGGGCAGGTCGATTTTGAGCACCGCCAGGTCAGTTTCGGGATCGGTGCCGACCACTTTTGCGGACACTCGCCGTGTATCAGCCAGCGCGATCTCAATCTCGTCTGCGGCATCGACAACGTGGCTGTTGGTCAGTATGTAGCCGGAACTGCTGACGATGACGCCTGAGCCGAGGTTGGTGCTGGATTGGCTCTGGGTATCGGGCTGATCACCGAAGAAAAAACGGAACAGCGGATCTTCCCGCAACGGATGCTGCTGCGGCTTGACGGCCTTGGAGGTGAAAATATTGACCACCGCGGGCATCGCTTTTTTTGCGGCGTCTCTGTACGAAGCGGTAAACGGCGCCCCGGCATCTGCTGTCGGCTGTTTGACGGTGATGACGGCGTTTTGCGCAGGACCGCTCCCTCCCAGCAGATCAGGGCGCAGCGTGCTGATGACGAACAGCGCGGCGATGCAGATCGTCGCGGTTTGACTGAAAATGAGCCAGAGTTTTCGCATGAGGTGGCCGCGGCGTCGCGGTTACAATAGTTGTTGCCGGAGAGTTTTCTGCCTGAATAAACAAATGGAATGACAGTCATGGAACGCACTGCGCTCGACGCTTATCTATCCGCTTTTTTGCAAGTCCCTGATTATCGGGATTATTGCCCAAACGGACTGCAGGTGGAAGGCCGCGCCGAAGTCACCCGAATTATCACCGGTGTGAGTGCATCGGCGGCGCTGATCGAGGCGGCAGTAGCGGCTGGTGCTGATGCGCTGATCGTACATCACGGCTATTTCTGGCGCGGCGAGGATGCGCGCATCACCGGCATGCGCCGACGGCGCATCGGTTCGTTGCTCGCCAACGACCTGAACCTGTTTGCCTATCATTTGCCGCTCGACGCGCATCCTGAAGTGGGAAACAACGCCGCGCTGGCGCGGCAGCTCGAATTGACGACGGCGGGGCGCTTCGGCGAGCAGGATATCGGTGCGCATGGCGCGCCGGCAGCGGGCATGACCCTGGGGGCGATCTGCAAACTGATCGAACAGCAGCTGGGCCGCGCGCCGCTGGCCATCGGTGATCTCACGCGCCCGCTGCGTCGTGTGGCCTGGTGCACCGGCGCTGCGCAGGGGATGTTCGAGCAGGCCATCGCACTCGGTGTTGATGCCTATATCAGTGGCGAAATTTCCGAGCAGACGGTGCATGTGGCACGCGAATCCGGCGTGGCCTACATTGCTGCCGGCCATCATGCAACCGAGCGCTATGGCGTGCAGGCGCTGGGGGAACATCTGGCGCAGCGTTTTGGATTACAGCACCGGTTTATTGAAGTGGAAAATCCGGTATAGATTGCAGTTACAGGATAACGGAGGGAGACTGCGGTCATGCTGCAGATTCGCAAACTGGGAGCGGCGCTGGGCGCAGAGATTGCCGGGCTGGATTTGTCGCGGTCATTGCCTGATGACCTGTTTGCCGACGTCGTTCAGGCATTCCACGATTACGAAGTGGTGGTGTTCCGTGACCAGGCACTGACTCCTCAGCAGCAGATCGCATTCAGCAGCCGCTTCGGTGAGATTGATGTCAATGTCCGCTCCCGTTATACCAAACCGGGTCATCCCGAAATTTTTGTTGTCTCCAACATCATTGAGAACGGTCAGCCGATCGGCGTGACCGACGCCGGCCGCTACTGGCATACAGACCACTGCTATGTGCAAAAGCCCAGCCGTTGTTCGCTGCTCTACGCGCTGGAGGTTCCACAACAGGACGGCAAGGTGCTGGGCGATACACAGTTCGCCAGCGTGACCACTGCTTGCGAACATCTGCCGCAAGACCTGAGACAGCGCCTGAACGGGCTGCAGGCAATTAACAGCTATAGCTACACCTACGAGCGCAAAGTACAGGAATTCGACCGCACGCCGCTGGCCGCAGAAAACCGTTCTGCTCCCCCCGATATTGCCCACCCGGTCATCCGCACGCATCCATACACCGGGGAAAAGTGCCTGTTTGTGAACGAGGGTTACACCACTCGTATTGTCGGCATGGCCGAAGAGGAGAGTGCTGAGACCCTGCGTTTTCTGTTTGAGCACATGGCCCGCCCGGAATTCATCTACCGCCATCAGTGGCGCAAAGGCGATCTGCTGCTATGGGACAACTGTGCCACGCAACACAAAGCAGTGTTTGACTATGCATTGCCGTTGCGACGCCAGATGGAGCGCGTCACGATCCGTGGCAGTGTGCCGCATTGAGTACGCGTAATGAGTACGCGTAATGAGTTTGTAGATATCAACAGCAAACAGTCGGGTTATGTGGCGCTGTCGGTGGCCGGCTTTATTTATATGCAGCGCAAGCAGTTACAAACGGATACAAATCAGTCGGTCACGTAGCATTGCTGCAGGTCTATCATTGGGCTATCCAGGCACTGCAGGAGGGACTATGCGCAAAATCCTGTTTCTGACCATGGCCGCAGCTACGCTGGCCATGAGCTTGCCGGCCCAGGCCGGCGGCGGCCACAGACACCATCACTCGGGCGTGCGGTTCGGCGTCTACATCGGTGCGCCGTTGCTGCTGGCGCCGCTGTGGGTATCGCCGCGTCCCTATTATTACTATGCGCCGGCGCCCGTCGTGGTGCGCGAACGGGTGATCGTCCGCGAGCCGCTGGTGTTCTACGATCAGGATGGCAGTCCGGTGCCGCCGGTGCAGTCACCTCCGCAGCAGGGCGCAGCGGCACCCATCTGGTACTTTTGCCCGGATTCACAGACCTACTATCCCTACGCACAAAGCTGCGCTTCGGCGTGGCAACGGGTCGTGCCGCATCCACCGCCGTCCCGTTAGTAGCGGGGCCGCATTAAGTCGCCGTTTCTGAACCGCTGCGGACGTACCGCACCCCGCGTTAATTGTTGCTGCCCGTACGGGCCGCGCCCGTGTATTGATCACGCAGCCGAGCCAATGCAATAACCCATTGAATTAAAACAGTTTTTAAAGGTTTTGCTTAACTTTTACCCTGCTGCGCGTGTAAAATACCGCGTTTTTCGCAGATACCAGGCACTTCAGGGGAGCTTCAGGCATGTCCGAGAAAAAAGCAGATCAGGGCAAGCGGCAGTTTTTGCTTGCTGCCACCACGGTTGCGGGCGGAGTGGCCGCAGGTGCGGCGGCCGTGCCGTTTGTGGTGAGCATGTTGCCGTCAGAGCGTGCCAAAGCCGCCGGCGCGCCGGTTGAAGTGGATCTGAGTACGCTGGCGCCGGGCGGGCGCATCACCATCGAATGGCAGGGCAAGCCGGTGTGGATCGTCCGTCGTACCAAGGACATGCTTGATACCGTGCGCGGCAACGACGTCAATGTCGCCGACCCCCAGTCGAAAAAGAAAATGCAGCCGGCTTACGCCACCAACGAGTTTCGTTCGATCAAGGACGAGTATCTGGTGGTGGTCGGTATTTGTACTCATCTCGGTTGTTCGCCGGTAGAAAAGTTTGCCAAGCAGGCCGAAGCCTTTGATCCGAACTGGCAGGGTGGGTTTTATTGCCCGTGCCACGGTTCGTTGTTTGATCTCGCCGGCCGTGTCTACAAGAACAAGCCCGCGCCCGACAACCTGGTGGTGCCGAAGCACAAGTACCTGTCGGACACGCGCATCGTGATCGGCGAAGACACCAAGGGAGCTTGATCAACATGGCTGCGACTACACCCAAAGAACCCGTGCAGTTTACCGGCGCCGGTCCGCTCAATGCCCCGATCAGCGGCGTGCTGACGTGGGTGGATCAACGTTTTCCGCTGATGTCGCTGTGGCGCGATCACCTGTCCGAGTATTACGCCCCGAAGAATTTCAACTTCTGGTATTTCTTTGGTTCGCTGGCGATGCTGGTGCTGGTGCTCCAGATCGTCACCGGGATTTTCCTGACCATGCACTACAAACCGTCGGCAGCGGAAGCCTTCGCCTCGGTGGAATACATCATGCGCGATGTGCCCGCGGGCTGGTTCATCCGCTACATGCACTCGACCGGCGCTTCGGCGTTTTTCATTGTGGTCTATCTGCACATGTTCCGCGGGATGCTCTACGGCTCGTATCGCCAGCCGCGCGAACTGATCTGGATTTTCGGCATGCTGATTTACCTGTCGTTGATGGCCGAGGCCTTCTTCGGCTATCTGCTGCCGTGGGGCCAGATGTCGTACTGGGGCGCGCAGGTGATTATCAACCTGTTCGATGCGCTGCCGCTGATCGGGCCGGATCTGTCCACCTGGATACGCGGCGACTTCGTGATTTCGGATGCGACGCTGAACCGTTTCTTTGCTTTTCACGTGATTGCGCTGCCACTGGTGCTGCTGGGCCTCGTTGCCGCGCACATCATGGCGCTGCATGAAGTGGGCTCCAACAATCCGGACGGCATCGAGATCAAGAAACACAAAGACGCGCAGGGTCATCCGCTGGACGGCATTCCGTTTCACCCGTATTACACGGTGAAGGACATGGTCGGCGTGGTGGTATTCCTGTTCCTGTTCTTTCTGGTGGTGTTTTTCATGCCGGAGATGGGCGGATACTTCCTCGAATACAACAACTTCATCCCGGCCGATTCGCTGAAGACGCCGCCGCATATCGCGCCGGTGTGGTACTTCACGCCGTATTACTCGATCCTGCGTGCGATCACCGAAGACTTCTTGCTGGTGCTGGCGATTGGTGTGGCCGCCTATGTGATCCTGATCTGGCTGACGGTGCGTGACAAACGTATCGGCGCTGCGGCCATGGGTATTGGTCTGGTGGTAATTTTCCTGATGAAAGGGCCAGCCATCACGATCCTGGGCGTGTCTTTCCCGTTTGAAGCCAAAATCTGGGGCGTGGCGATGATGGGCGTGGCGTCGCTGATTTTCTTCCTGCTGCCGTGGCTCGATCGCAGCCCGGTGAAATCAATCCGCTACAAGGGCGCGCTGTCCAAGGCTGCGCTGACGATATTCGTCATCGTGTTTCTGGTGCTCGGTTACTACGGCACACTGACAGTGACGCCGACGGGTACGCTGATTTCGCAGATCGGTACGCTGATTTATTTCGCGTTTTTCCTGCTGATGCCGTGGTATTCGGTGATGGACAAGACCCAACCTGAACCGGATCGGGTGACTATGTGATGATTAAAATAATGAATAAAATCAACAAGTTACTGATTGCACTGCTGTTCGTGCCGGCACTGGCGCTGGCCGCCGGCGACCACATCAGACTCGACCGCGCACCGATCAACGAAGACGACCAGGCATCGCTGCAGCGCGGTGCGCGGCATTTCGTCAATTACTGCATGAATTGCCACAGCGCGAATTACATGCGCTTCAACCGCCTGCGGGATATCGGGCTGACCGAGGCGCAGATCCGCGACAATCTGGTGTTCACCGGCGTCAAGGTCGGTGAGGTGATGAAAATCACGATGGATCCGAAGGATGCCAAGAGCTGGTTCGGCGCGACGCCGCCGGATCTGTCGGTGACCGCGCGCTCACGCGCTTCCGCGGACGGCAGCGGCGCCGACTGGCTCTATACCTACTTGCGCAGTTTCTACCGTGATGCCGAGCGGCCGACTGGCTGGAACAACATCGTGTATCCCAATGTCGGCATGCCGCATGCACTATGGGAATTGCAGGGCGAACAGGTGCTGGTTGAGCGCAAGGTGCAGGGCGAGGGTTTCATGAAAACCGAAATGGCGCTGAAGCTCGACAAGCCGGGCACACTGAGCGCGGCAGATTACGATCAGTTGGCCGCCGACCTGGTGAATTACCTGGTGTACATGGCCGAGCCGGTGCGCAACGACCGCAAGACCATCGGCATGTTTGTGCTGCTGGCGCTGGGCGTGCTGTTCATTTTTGTCTATGCGCTGAAAAAGGAGTACTGGAAAGACGTGCACTGAACTTCGGGCAGCCCGCCGGGGCCGTGCGCGCGAAGTCGCGTCACGGCCCCTTTGTTCCTCTGGTGCCGCCTTTGTTGAATGACTTACCTGCTGTTCCGCTACGGATAAACCATCATGATGACACTCTACTCGGGCACCACTTGCCCCTTCAGCCAACGTTGCCGCTTCGTGCTTTACGAGAAGGGCATGGATTTCCAGATCATCGACGTTGATCTGTTCAACAAGCCGGAAGATCTCGCGGTGATGAATCCGTACAACCAGGTGCCGGTGCTGGTTGAGCGCGATTTGATTCTCTACGAATCGAACATCATCAATGAATACATTGACGACCGTTTTCCCCATCCGCAACTGATGCCGGCGGATCCGGTGATGCGCGCCCGCGCGCGACTGTTTCTGTTCCGCTTCGAGCAGGAAATGTTCTCGCACGTGACGCTGATCGAAAAGGGCACGCAGAAGCAGGCCGACAAGGGTCGCCAGACCATCCGCGACAGCCTGACGCAGATCGCCCCGGTGTTCGCCAAGCAGAAATTCATGCTCGGCGAGGAGTTTTCCATGCTCGACGTGGCGATTGCGCCGCTGCTGTGGCGCCTGGATCACTATGGCGTCCAGTTGGGCAAGCAGGCCGCGCCGCTGATGAAATATGCCGAGCGGCTGTTCAGCCGTCCGGCGTACATCGATGCGTTGACGGCCTCCGAAAAGGTCATGCGGAAATAGACAGTGCAGAATGCAGAGTGCAGAGTGCAAAGTGCAGAGTGAAAAAATTCAACACCTGAAGCTGGCGAACAGGGCAGGTTTCCGCTTTGTACTCTGCACTTTGCACTTTGCACTGGTTTGTCATGGCTGAACGTTCGAACAAGCCCTATCTGATCCGCGCCATTCACGAATGGGCGTGCGATAGCGGCCTGACGCCGTATCTGTCGGTGAAGGTCGATGAAAACACCCGCGTGCCGGTCGAGCACATCAAGAACGGTGAAATCGTGCTCAATCTCAGCTACGACGCCACCCACAAGCTGACCATCGACAGTTACGGGATCCGGTTCTCCGCGCGTTTCGGCGGGGCGTCGCGCGAATGTTCGGTGCCGCTTGCTGCGGTGCAGGGGATATTCGCCCGTGAAAACGGGCAAGGTCTGTTCTTCCCCGCTGATGCAGAGGTTCAGTCGATGACGCCGGAAGGTGCGGCGCCGCACCCGGTATCGCCCGGGCAACCCGATGACCCCAAGCCGGATACACCGGCGCCCGGTGGCCGGCCGCGCCTGCAGGTCGTCAAATAGCCGTTACGCCGGCTCAATTTGACACTGCCCGGCACGCGCCGTTTTTTGTAGGCAGGGTTGCTGGAGCGCCAGGCGTACCCGGCGGTTACCGGCCGAATAGACCCTTGAGTTTGTCCCTGGTGCTGGTGCCAGGACTCGCAGCGTTTTTCTTCGCGGGGTCGGTTGCTGCGGCACCACCGCCGAGGCTTTTTTGCAGTTGGTCGGTAATCGCCTGCTTCACCGCATTCTTTGCCGTCGCGCCAAAATCCAGCTTGTAGGACGGCGCCGCGAGCGGTCCCGAGACGCGCACCGGCACGGTGATGCCGCGCAGATCATCGGTATCACGCCCGCCCTGTCCTTTGCTGGTGGCGACGATCGATGCCTTGACCAGGTAATTGAGGCTGTCCGCACCGATGTTGATTTCACCTGCCCCGCCTACCCGCAGCAGCGGTGACTTGAGCGACAGGTCGTTGTTGTAGGCAACACCGTTGGTAATCTTGAATGTCGCTGTGAGTTCGGAAAAGCCGGTTTTCTGATTCTGGTCGGATGCCTGCGTCTGTTCTCCACCCAACGCACCGAGCTTTGCCTTGGCATTGCGTATCGAGCCGGCGATGTCGATGCCCCTGACCGCACCGTCGGCCAGCTTCACGTCGGCATTGCCGTTGAGCGATTTCTTCAGCGCACTCACGGTATTCCCATACGTGGTCACATTGAGCATGACATCGCCTTTGCCTTCGAGCTTGTCGTTGTTGGCGAGGTCCTTGAGGAACAGACCTGCATTGATGCCTTTCATGTTGTGCCTGATAGTGAACGCCGGAACATTCTGCGCCGCGTTGATCGCGATCGCGCTGGTCAGTGTGCCCTCATAGAAGTTGGCGGTGAGCGGATTCAGGTCCACATGCCCGCCGTTCGCCTTGAGGTCGATACGCAGGTTGGAAACCTTGACGTTGTTGGCCTTGAAGGCGCCGACTTTCAGCGTGCCCGCAGCGCGCAGCCCCCTCAAAGCCGACAGATCGAACGGCTGCTCTTTCTCCGGCTGCCTGGCGGCGCCGGGGGATGACCCGCCGCCCGCCGGCTGCGGCAGATAACGATCGAGGTCAATCTGGTCGATTTCGACATCAAAGTTATAGGTCGGCGTCGCAAAGCCGGCGATGTCGAGCCGGGCTTTCACACTGCTGTCCACGAGCTTGCCGGCGAGACTGGTACGGATGTGTTCCTTTGCGCCGTCTATGTCTGCGCTACCGGTCAATTTGACGGCGAGGCCCGAGAGACCCGCAGCTGCGCCTTTTGCTTCGAGTGCGAGATCGGCCAGAGTCAGCGATTTTTTCTCGGGGTTAAACGTCATCCGTGTTTTCAGCGCGACCGGCAGATCGATCTTCGGTTGGTCACCCTGGAGGTGAACCGAGAATTCAACATTGGTCGGAACGCCCGGCGCCAGCCGCCCGGTCTTGAAGTTGAGCTTCGACAACACGTACTTCGTTCCCGCAGCGGCGTCGGCATAGTTGATCGTGGCATTGATGATCTCGACACCGGCGATGTCCACCTTGAAGTCGGAGCGAGCGTCCTTGGCCGGCGCCACCTCCTTCGCCGATGAAGGGCTCGTCAGATCATCAATGTTGGTCTTGCCGTCCTTGGCCTTCACAATGCTGGCACGCAACCCGCCGAGCCGTACCGTGTCCACGATCGCCTGGCCCGACAGCAGGGGCAGCAACTGAAGGGAGACGCGTAATTCTTCCAGCGCGGCAAATTCCTTGTTGCTCGCACGTTCTGACAATGAGGCCTTGCCGATCTTCGCGCCGATGTTCGGCCAGAAGGAGAGCCCGATATTGCCCTCGAGCTTGAGTGTGCGCTGCGTTTTATCCTTCACCGCCTGAACGATCTGCGGCTTGTACTGGTTGGGGTCAAAGGTGGCGGCGATATAGGCCAGTACAGCGCCTGCCAGGAGGATCAATCCGCTGAATGTGAACAGCGTGTATTTGAGAATTTTCATAATATCGATTTCTTTCTACGGTATTTCAAAAAGTGGATTCTGGGCTGCCTGACATCGAAGGGCGATGCTTAACTGCACCGTCTGCGGATTTCGTTGATCACCGCAGCGTTGTCGAGTTCGGCTTCACCTTGTTTCATGCAGCCCTCGACGATATCGGTGTAAGTCGCGGTCAGCGGCAACTGCTGCTGCAGGCGCTCTGCCAGTTCCAGCATCAGTGAAAAATCCTTCAGGGATTGCGCGATTTTGCCATGCGGCGTGAAATCGCCATCGATCATTTTCTTGCCCTTGATGTCCATGATCTGCGAATAAGCCGCTGAATCGCGCGCTACTGCGAGCAGCCGTGCGGGGTCGAGGCCCATGCGCTCGGCGAACACCAGGCCTTCGGCGAGTGCCGCGCGATTGATGCCGAGGATCAGGTTGATGGCGAGCTTGGCGCGGCCGCCGTTGCCGGCGGCGCCGAGGTGGTGCCGCCGCGGGCAGAGTGCGTCGAGCACATCACTTACTGCATCCGCTGCTGCCGGATCGCCACCGACGAGACCCAGTGCTTCACCGCGCGCGGCCTGCTCGCTGGTGCCGGAGACCGGCATTTCGATGAAACGCAGGCGATTTTCCGGCAGACGCTGCGCCAGCGCAGAAATGCGATCCGGATCGCAGGTGCTGACACAGATCGCGGTGATCGACGGCGCATCCGCGGGCAGTGCGGCGAGCAGTCCCTGCGGGCCCTCGAGCGTGGCTTCGACCTGATCGGTGTTGAACACGGCAATGATCACGATGCGGCAGGTGCGGGCGATTTCAGCTGGTGATGCCGCAGCTTTACCGCCGAATGCCGCGAGCGCCGCAGACCTGGCGGGATCGACGTCATAGCCGACCACTGTATGGCCGGCAGCAGCGAGGCGTCGTGCGCAGGCAGTGCCCATCAGGCCGTTGCCGATAATGCCGACCGAAGTGTCAGTGTTATTCATCTTTTTCAGAGGGTGATTGCTTGAGGTGAGTGCGTAATTATAGGAGGCCCGGCTCGCAGCGAGGCGCTATAATCCGCCCTCGCGCCGGCATAGCTCAGTTGGTAGAGCAACTGATTTGTAATCAGTAGGTCGTCTGTTCGATTCAGACTGTCGGCACCATCGCCTTCGGCAGATGGTGCGGACAGTCGGTGCGTAAGCAATATAATCCAATATAATCAATGGGTTACGTAATTCGCCAGCGTAGGGCGACCGGTGTTGTGTAGTGGCGTGGCGGTATTGAATCTTTTTGTGGATGCCTCATCTAACACGCCACTAAAACCGCGCAGATGCATTCATGACGCGCAGAAGAACGGAGAGAGAAATTGATTAACGTAGAACATCTGGTCAAGGCCTTCGGCCCCAAGCTGGCGGTGAATGATGTGTCATTCAGCGTCGAGCGCGGCGAGGTGCTGGGTTTTCTCGGCCCCAACGGCGCCGGCAAATCCACCACCATGCGCATGATTACCGGGTATTACCCGCCGACCTCCGGCAAAATCACCGTCGGCGGCCATGACATGGTCGAGAACCCGATCGCCGCCAAACGCCTGATTGGCTACCTGCCGGAAAATGCGCCGGGTTATGCCGACATGACAGTCAACGGTTTTCTCAATTTTTGCGCCGAACTGCGCGGCCTGCAGGGCGATGCGCGCAAGCGCGCCGTGTATCACGCGGTCGAACTGTGTTTTCTCGATAGCGTGCTCTATCAGTCGATCGACACGCTGTCCAAAGGCTACAAGCATCGCACCTGCCTTGCGCAGTCGCTGATCCACGATCCCGATGTGCTGATCCTTGACGAGCCCACCGACGGCCTCGATCCCAACCAGAAGCACGAGGTGCGTGGCCTGATCAAGCGCTTGGGTGAAAACAAAGTTATCATTTTCTCCACACATATCCTTGAAGAAGTCGAGGCGGCCTGTACGAGGGTCATCATCATCGACCGCGGCCGCATCGTCGCCAGCGGCACGCCGGCGGAACTGAAGGCGCGCTCACCCGAAGGCAAACTCGACGAGGTGTTCCGTGCGATCACGCTGCCGGACACCGTCAAGGCGGAGGTGCGCGCATGAACGCCTGGGCCAATATCAGGACCATCATGAAGCGCGAGCTTTCCGGCTATTTCACTTCGCCGATCGCCTACGTGTTTCTGGTCATTTTTCTGCTGCTGACGGCATTCTTTACGTTCACCATCGGCAATTTCTTCGAGCGCGGTGAAGCCTCGCTGGTGTCGTTCTTCACCTGG
The DNA here is from genome assembly GCA_032128415.1 of Betaproteobacteria bacterium. GTDB lineage: Bacteria > Pseudomonadota > Gammaproteobacteria > Burkholderiales > SG8-41. The sequence goes on from JAQBGW010000089.1 coordinate 22,869, forward strand.
CATCCGTGGTTGTACCTGTTCCTGGTGCCTGCAGTCGGCATGCGGCTGTGGTCGGAGGAGCGGCGGATGGGCACGATGGAATTGCTGCTGACCATGCCGATCACCAGTTGGCAGGCCATCGTCGGCAAGTTCCTCGCCTCGTGGCTGTTTCTGGCGCTGGCGCTGGCGCTGACTTTTCCGGTGATGATTACCGTGAATTATTTCGGCAATCCGGACAACGGCGTCATAGTCGCCGGTTACTTCGGCAGCCTGATGCTTGCCGGCACCTATCTTGCGGTGAGCTGCATGACTTCGGCGCTGACCCGGAATCAGGTCATCAGTTTCATTCTGTCGGTGATGATTTGCCTGTTCCTGATCCTCGCCGGCTACACGCCGGTTACCGATCTGCTGTCGCGGTTCGCCAGCCCGGTGGTAGTCGATGTGGTTGCGGCATTCTCGGTGATGACGCATTTCGAAGGTTTCCAGCGCGGTGTTCTCGACACGCGCGACGTGGTGTTCTTCGCTTCGGTGATCGGCTTCATGCTGTTCACCACCGGCGTGATCATTCGCAACCAGCGTTCAGGATGATGTAACGGAAAACCAGACGATGAAAAACAAAAATCTTGAAACCTTGATGTACTCCGCCGGCGGCGTTATCGCACTGGCGCTGATCCTCGTTGCCGCCAATTTCATTTTCAGCGCGTTGAATGCCCGCATCGACCTGACCGAAGGCCGCGTCTATACGTTGTCGGACGGCACGCGTTCGATTCTGTCGAAGCTCGAGGCGCCGGTGAAAATCCGCCTCTATTACACCCAGGGCAGTGCCGCTGTGCCGCCGGGGCTGAAGACTTTTGCCGGCCGCGTGGAAGATCTGCTCAGCGAATACAAGGCCGCGTCCAACGGCAAGGTCATTATCGAAAAATTCAATCCTCAGCCGGATTCGGATGCCGAGGATTCGGCGGCACTCGACAACGTCGAAGGCCAGATGACCAACACCGGCGAGAAGTTCTATCTCGGTCTGTCAGTGTCTTTTCTGGACCAGAAGTCATCGATCCCCGTGCTGACGCCGGATCGCGAGCGTCTGCTCGAGTACGACATCACGCGCTCGATTTCCCAGGTGGGGCAGGCGAAAAAGCCGGTCATCGGCATCATGAGCCACCTGCCGGTGCTGGGGCGTTCGCTGGATCCGATAAAAAAACAGCAGCCGATGGATCCATGGGTGCTGGCCGCCGAGCTGAAGCGGATATTCGACGTGCGCAAAGTCGAAATGGACGCCACCAAAATCGACGACGACATCAAAGTGATGCTGGTAATCCATCCGCGCGACATCATGGAGCCCACGGAGTACGCGCTGGACCAGTTCATCATGCGTGGCGGCAAGCTGATCACCTTTGTCGATACCTACGCCTACTTCGATCAGCAACCCGACTTGCAGAACCCGTTCGGCGGCAGTGCCGCAGGGCAATCCGCGTACACCAGTCTGTTCAGGGCCTGGGGTGTAGAGCCCAGCCACGGCAAGGTTGTTGCTGATCTGACGTTCGCCAGCGGCGAAGGCCCGCGGCTGTTGCCGACACTGCTGTCACTGAATGCCGAAGCGCTGAACATGGATGACGTGGTGACCAGTCAGGTCGGCACATTGCTGATCCCGTTCGGCGGCAGCTTCACCATCAAAGCGCCGGAACACCTGAAACTGACCACACTGGTACATACTTCGAAGAACTCGATGCTGGCCGACCTGATTATTGCGACGCTGTCGGGCGAACCGTCGACCCGCGGTTTCCAGCCGTCGGGCAAGGAAGAGCCGCTGGCGTTCCGGCTGACCGGAAAATTCAAGACGGCATTTCCCAACGGCAGACCTGCTGATCCGTATGCTCGTGGCAAAAAAGTGGATCCTGTGCAGTTCGAGGCTGATCGCAAGTCGCATCTGCGCGAGGCGGCTGCGGAAAATACCGTGGTCGTCGTCGGTGATGCCGATATGCTGACCGATGGTGCCGCAGTCGATATTCAGGAAATCTTCGGCCAGCGTGTGGCCGTGCCCCGCAACGGCAACCTGGCCTTTGCACAAGGTCTGGTCGAGCAGATGGCGGGTGACAGCGCGCTGATCAGTCTGCGCAGTCGTGCGGCGTTCAGCCGGCCGCTGACAGTACTCAGGCAGTTGGAAGCGCGGGCGCAGGAGACCTATCTCGGCAAAATCAAAGGTCTGGAAGACACGCTGAACCAGACCACCGAAAAACTGCAGGCGTTGCAAAAAGGCGGAAAATCAATTGGTGCCGGCGCCATCCTGACGGCAGAGCAGCAGGTGGAATTGGAAAACTTCCGCAAAAAATCGATCGAGGTGCGCAAGGAACTGAAAGAAGTTCGCAAGAACCTGCGTGAAGATACCGATGCGCTGCAACTGTGGACCAAGGTGATCAATATTGCGCTGGTACCGCTGTTGGTAATGGTGCTGGGAATTGTGCTGGCAGTGATCAAGCGTCGCCAGGCCAATGCCCGGGTACGTGCCTCATGAATCGCAAACAGTTTCTGTGGTTGATGCTGGCCGTGCTGGTCATTGGTGGCGCGGGACTGGCGCTGGTCTGGAAAGATCTGACGGCGTACCGCGACAGCGGCGCGAAAATCGGTGCGCCGCTGATGCCCGCGATCAAGATCAGTGACGTGGCGAAACTGCGGTTGCGGGATGCGCATCAGGAAGTGACGCTGGCGATCAAGGACAAGATCTGGCGGGTCGAACAGCGCGGTGGTTATCCGGCGGATTTTGCAGCAATCAGCGGACTGATACTCAAATTGCTGGATGCCAAGGTCGTGCAGACTGAACAGGTGGGCGCGAGCCTGCATCCGCGGCTCAATCTGGTGTTGCCCGGCAAGGGCGCGAAAGAGGGCACCACCGGTACCGGTACGCTGCTCGAGTTGAGTGACGCTTCCGGCAAGCTGCTCGCCAGTATGGTGCTCGGCAAAGTGTCTTTGAAAAAAGATCCGATGAACCCATTGCCCAATGCCAAGGACGGGGTACCCGCCGGCCGGCATGTGCTGGTGACGGGCAAGGGTGATCTTGTTTTTGTAGTATCCGATCCGCTGGAGAAAGCAGTTGCGCAGCCCGGCGCCTGGGTCGCACGCGATTTTTTCAAAGTTGAACGCATCAAGACGTTGCAGCGTGCGGGTAGCGACGCAACATCGGGCAACGCGTCATGGAAAATCACGCGCGATGAAGAATGGGGGCAGTGGAAGTTTGCAGCAGGCGGCGGCCAGCTGGATCCCAGTGCCGCAGTTGCCGTGAACAACGCGTTGTCTAAACTGGAATTCAGCGATGTCGTTACCGACGACAAGACCGGCACCGACAAGGCGATCACACTGACCGCGGATACTTTCGACAACCTGCACTATACGGTGAAACTCGCGCCGCACACCAACGGTGACTTCGTCGCGCGTTTCAAAGTGACCGGCACGCCGCCCAAAACCCGCAAGCCCGAGCCCAAGGAAAAACCCGAGGACGCTGAAAAACGCGACAAGGAATTTGCCGAGACCCGACAGCTTCTTGAAGCGCGCGTGATGCTCGAGCAGGCACGTTCGCAGTGGGCCTACGTGGTGCCGGGGAAAGCGGCGGCACCCCTGCTGCTGCAGCGCGACCAGCTGGCCGCATCTATGCGTCCCTAACGGCGCGCCCATAAAAAAAAGCGCAACCTTGCGGTTGCGCGAGGGGTTTCCACTTGGGGTGGAATTGCGGGCGGGGGTGCCCGCGGGAGGAATGGTTCGCAGTCGATGTTAATTAACAGAGACTGATGATGCGCGATGGCTGCACCATAGCGCTGCACCGTGATGCACGAGCCCCGGAATAGACGCGTTAATCCCCCTTATTTCCAGGTGTACCCTGCCGGTTGCGATGTAACCAATTGATTTTATTATAATTTATATGCTTACAGTGACAGCGCTATACTGCGCGCATGACCCGCTTCCTGTTGCTGCTGCTCACGCTCACGCTGTTCTCCGGCTGCGCAGTGACGCTGCACGGCCAGCAGACCAGCGGCGGCGGTTCCACCTCGACGACGGTCGGCAGCAGCGTGCAGGCCTCGGCGCACTCCGGTAATGCACGCGTCGGCGCTTCGTTCGGATCAGCGCCTGCCCAAGGCGCTCCGGGCGGACAGCTCAGTTTTTCCAGAGGTGCTTCTGCCGTGCTGGTGCTGGCTGTGCTGATCTCCGGCACAGTGGACGTCATTGCAGCATGGTTCAGCACGCCGTCACAGTCCGCGCAGCGTGCGGCCACCGAAGGCTCCATATCACAGACCTGTTCCTGTTACGGCTGGCAGCCCGATGCTGCCTCGGCGGACTGACTTTTCGTGGCTATTCAGCGTGAGCGGAAAGTCAAATCCCCCTCTCCCTCCGGGAGAGGGGCTAGGGGTGAGGGAAGATGTCGATTTACCATTCACGCCGAACAGATACGATTTTTCTTGATAATTTCCTTCAACAACGATTGCACACACCATCATGAGCAAACCTAAAGACCCGCAGACGCCCACGCCTTCACCGGTTTTTCCAAAGGGGAAGCAATGGGCCATCAAGAAACGCCCCGGCATTTACGAATCCGACATCACGGCGATGGTGCGCAGCATGCTCGAAGACGAATCGATACGCGAGGATCAGCGCGCAGCATGGGAACGCTGGCGCAACGATCCGTCGGGGTTGCGGTGATGAACGTGCGTATGCGCAGCAGTATCGTTCTGGGGGCGGCACTGTGGCTGGCGGCGAGTGCTGCGCTGGCGCAAGATTATCCTGCACGGCCGGTGCGTTTTGTCGTGCCTTATTCGCCCGGCGGCAGCACGGACACGCTGGCGCGCACCATCAGCAACACGCTGACCGGGCATCTGGGCCAGCAGGTGGTGGTCGATAACCGGCCCGGCGCCAGTGGCGATATCGGCATGCTGATCGTCGCCAAATCATTACCCGACGGCTACACCATGGTGCTCGGTTACATCGCCAATCTCGCCATCGGTCCCAGCCTCAACGCGAAGATGCCCTACGATCCGCTGAAGGATTTTGCGGCTATAACCCAGGTGGCCAGTGCGTCCAATATCGTGGTACTGCATCCGTCGCTGCCGGCGAAAAATCTCAGGGAACTCATTGCCTACGCCAAAGCCAATCCGCAGAAGGTCTCGTTTGCATCGGCGGGCGTTGCCAGCATCGGCCATCTGACCGGGGAATTGTTGAACGGCATGGCCGGCATCAACATGCTGCATGTGCCGTACAAGGGCAGCGGGCAGGCGATTACGGACCTGGTTGGCGGACATATCAAGATGATGATCAGCGGCATGGCGTCGACGCTGCCGCACGTGCGGTCCGGCAAACTCGTCGGCATCGCCACCACCGGCAGCAAACGCACGCCGGCGTCACCGGAAATTCCGACCATCGCTGAATCGGGTTTTCCCGGGTTTGAAGCGAGTTCCTGGTTCGGCGTGCTGGCGCCGGCCGGTACGCCGCGGGCAGTGGTGATGCGGCTCAACGCCGATATCCGCAAGTCGCTGCAGAATTCAGCAGTCGAAAAACGCCTCGCCGGCGTTGGGTTTGAAATCGTCTCCGGGACGCCGGAGCAGTTTACCGCCTACATCAAGTCTGAAATTGTGAAGTGGGCGAAGGTGGTCAAGGCGGCGGGGGTCAAGCCGCAGTAAGTGCGGGCAATCCACTCCGGCACCTTGGGTTGCGGACGTGTCAACTATTCCTGTCAACTAACGTACCGGGGTTGGTTTACGCTGGGTAGTGGACGTCAACTAATATGTCACCTAATATTTTGTCAACCAATTCACGTTAGATTCCAATTGACGGTATCCGTCATTGACGTATAATGCATTTGTGTTCAGCTTCATTGAAACGAAGCTATTCTCGCGCCTGCTGGACGATTACCTGACTGACGATGAGTACGCATTACTGCAAAAGGCACTAATCGAAAGTCCGGAGCATGGCGCACTAGTACCAGGATCCGGCGGCGTGCGAAAAATGCGGTGGGCTCAGCCGGGACGCGGAAAGCGAGGTGGCATCAGGGTTATCTACTACGCCAAGACCCGCGAAGGTGTTATTTGGATGCTTACGATCTACGCAAAGAACGAGGAGGAAAACATTCCTGCTCATGTACTGCGCAAGATCAAGGAGGAAATTGATGGCTAAGGCAAAACGGAACATCGGACTGGAAATTCTAGAGGGTATTCGCGAAATCAAACGCGGCGAACATGGACGGGTGGTCAATGTTCCTTCTGTAGCTTCTGTCCGCGAACGAGTTGGTCTTTCCCAATCTCGGTTTGCTCAGCTACTGGGTGTCTCGGTACGTACTCTTCAAGAGTGGGAGCAAGGCCGACGCGCACCTTCGGGAGCCGCCCGCACCCTGCTTCTGATTGCGCAAAAGAATCCAGGTGCGCTACTGGAAGTTGCGTAGCCGAAATCTAACCATCGTTTGCACCGGGCAGCCTCAGGCTGCCGGTGAAGCGACACGTTAGACATCATATGGCCGACGCTACAATTACCAGTCAACTCGCAAACGCCATTCCAATACTCATAGGTGGATTGCTTGCAATTGCAGGCGGGCTTGGAAGCCAGCTAGTTATCCATTGGTTAACTGGATCACGGGAGCATGCCAAGCTTCGGCGTGAACGTCTTGAGGGGCTTGTAAAAGCGCTTTATGCCCACGACCAGTGGGTCGTCGATAAGAAAGACAAAATGATCTTTCATAACGAAGATCATGATGATCCAGCACCTATGAATGACTTACGCATGATTCAAGCTCTGCACTTTCCGGAGCTTGCTAAAGAAGTCAATGCAGTGCAACAGGCGTACATTCCAATGCTCAAGTTCATTGGCGCTGATATGGGGACGGAGCCCGGTTTTTTTGCCCGCGCGAAAAACCACGCAGCCCGGTGGTTTCAAACACTGTCTTTGATCCCGCGACCTATCGCCGCGTAATCCCCATCCGCTCGTAAATCGGCCTGATCTGCCCGCGGATCGTCGGGCCGTGCCGCGCCAGCACCAGCGCGGCGACCATGCAGGCGAGTCCCCCCAGCGTCAGTGTCACCCGAGCACCGATCAGGTCGGACAGCGCGCCGGCGGCGAGCGCACCGAACGGCGAGATGCCGAGGAATGCCACGGTATAGAGGCTCATCACCCGTCCGCGCTTGTCGTCATCGACGATGGTCTGCAGGATCATGTTGACGGATACCGACGTCACCAGGATGCTGAAGCCGATCACCAGCAGCAGCGGCAGCGCGTACCAGCTCGATGGCGCATGCGGAAATAATGTCAGCGCCGCACCCGCGGAGAAACTGGCGACGATGATCAGGCGGATCAGGCCGCGGGCATTGGCGCGCGAGGCAAGGTACAGCGTCCCGGAGATCGCGCCCAGGCCGCCGGCGCCCACCAGATAGCCCATTTCCTCTGCGCCGCCGCCGAATACGTCGCGCACCATCACCGGCATCAATGTCGAGTAGGGTGTGGCAAGGAACGCAACCACCGCCAGCATCAGCAGCAGCGCGCGGATCGGCAGCAGATGCCAGGCGTAGGAAAACCCTGCGCTGAGTCCGGCGAGCAACCGTGTTTTAACCGGCTCGCGCGGTCGAGGCTGCACGCGGATCATCAAAAATGAAATCACCACGGCGATATAAGTCAGTGCATTGACCAGAAAACAGTAAGCCTCGCTCAGCACGCCGATCAGGATGCCGGCGATGGCCGGTCCCACCAGCCGCCCGCTGCTGGCCATCAGTGAGGTCAGCGCAATGGCGTTGGGCAGATCTTCCTTGCCATCGACCAGTTCCAGCAAATAGGCGTGGCGTATCGGCAGTTCGATGGCCACCAGCACGCCGAGAAACATGGCCAGCGTGATGATATGCCAGGGCGCGATGATGCCGGCCAGCGCCAGCGCGGTCAGGGTGACCGCCTGCAGCAGTTCGAGGAGCTGTGTCACGAACATCGTGCGGTGCAGGTTGCAGCGATCCGACCACCAGCCGGCCAGCGGCGCGAGCAGCAGGATCGGCAGGCTGCTGGCGAAGGCCAGCACCCCCAGCAGTGTGGCCGATTCCGTGAGGCGATAGAGCAGCCAGCTTTGCGCCACCATCTGGATCCAATAACCCGCCAGCGCAAAAATCTGGCCGGTGAGGAACAGCCGGAAATTGCGATGGCGCAGAGCGTGCAGTGACGGTAAAGGCATGAGTGGCGCGGAAAAGCACGCATTCTACTTCATGGACTTCTACCGGGGGGCGCAGAGGCGCTGCGCTACAATCAAGACTCCCATGGCCGACCCCTCTTCCGCGACCGGTGCGGCGCCTGCGCGCCTCATCACTCTTTTCCAGTTACTGGCGGTGGTGGTGTTGTGGAACAGCGCCTACAAGGGTGCGCGCATATTGAACACGCTGTATGCACTGGAACTCGGCGCGACGCCGTTCGATATCGGACTGCTGTTGGCCACGTACGGCGTATTTCCATTATTACTCGCGGTGAAAGCCGGGCAAATTGCCGATCGTTACGGTACGCGCCTGCCGATTCTGGCCGGCATGACTGTCTGCACGCTGGGGGTGATGTTGCCGTGGTTCGCGCCGAGCATGACGTTGCTCTACGCTGCCGCTGCGGTGACCGGTTTGGGATTCATTCTGGGACAGGTGGGGTTCCAGTCACTGGTGGGCTCGCTGGGCGTGGGTGAGGCGCGCACCCGGAACTTCAATACCTACGCGCTGATCATTGCGGTCTCTGATTTTGTGGGCCCCGTATTCACCGGATTTTCGATTGATCAGGCCGGCCATGTCCGTACTTATCTGTTCCTCGGCGCGCTGGCCGTAGTGGCGACGACGGTGCTGATCGTGCTGTCACGGCGCGTGCCGAACCACCGCAAGCCTGTCGATTCTGCTGTTACCAACCGCGTGATGGATCTGTTTCGCGATTCCGATATGCGGCGCGTGCTGATAGTAGGCGCCGTTGTCATGACGGGGATCGACCTGTTCCAGCTCTACCTGCCGCTGTATGGACATGAAGCAGGCTTGTCGGCCAGCGCCATCGGCATGGTGTTGGGCGCTGCTGCTGCAGCGACTTTCGTCAGCCGGGCGCTGTTGCCCCGGCTGGTGCGCCGTTTTGGCGAGGAAACCACGCTGCTCTACGCGATATTCCTGGCCGCAGCGATGTTTGCATTGATTCCATTTTTCAATAATGCAGTGGTGCTCGGCGTCATTTGCTTTGCGCTCGGCCTGGGCATGGGTTTGGGGCAGCCACTGACGGTGATGCTCTGCTACCACTATTCGCCGCCAGGCCGCGGCGGCGAGTCGCTGGGGTTGCGTATTGCCATCAACAACTCGATGCATGTGACGATCCCCGCGGTGTTCGGTGCGGTGGGCGCGGCGTTCGGACTGGCGCCGGTGTTCTGGGTCAGCGCCACGGTGCTGGCGACCGGAAACTGGTTCAGTCGCAAGCGCACATAGATTTCGCTATCAGCCATCATGCCCATCGCCATAGTCCTGCTGGTCGTTCTGCTCAATATGAGCGCCTTCCGCGGCAGCAAAGTGCTGGTATCGCTGTTTGCACTGGAACTGGGCGCCGAACAAATCATGCTCGGCGTTATTGTTGCGCTGTATTCGCTGTGCCCGATGTTGTTGGCGCTGTATGCAGGAAAATTGGCCGACCGTTTCGGTGTGCGCTGGCCGCTGGCGCTGGGTTCGCTGGGTGTGGCCCTGTCGCTGGTATTGCCCGGTGTGCTGCCCTCGCTGCAGATGCTGTATGTGTCGGCACTGCTGCTCGGCGCCTCGCACGTGTTTTATAACGTGTCGGCGCAGAACCTGGTCGGCATGCTGAGTGCACCCGCTACGCGCACCCGCAATTTCAGCAATTTCAGCCTGATGATAGCCGGCGGCGGATTCGTCGGGCCATTGATTGCCGGATTCGCCATTGATGGCTTCGGGCATGCCCTCGGCTACCTGTGCATGGCTGTATTTCCTGCAGTATCGGCGGTGATCCTGTTCGGCTTTCGCCATCGACTTGCTGCGCTGAGCGGCGGCGCAGGAAAAAAAGAGGATGCAGCGGTGTACGCCGTCGGCCTGCTCAGCAATGTGCCGTTACGCCGCACGCTGATTACCAGCGGCATCATTCTGACTGCCATCGACCTGTTCCAGTTCTACATGCCGATCTACGGACACGAGATAGGATTGTCGGCTTCGGCCATCGGCGCAGTGCTGGCGATGTTTGCGGCAGCGGCATTCCTGGTGCGCACCATTCTGCCGCAGATCGCCAAGCGATTCGGTGAGGAGCAAGTGCTGGTGATGTCGATTTTCATCGCCTCCGGCACTTATTTGCTGTTTCCGTTGACTGAAAATGTCGTGCTGCTGGCGGGGATAGCGTTTCTGCTGGGTATGGGGACGGGCTGCGGCCAGCCGCTGACGCTGATGATGATATTCGCACGCGCGCCGGAGGGCCGTTCCGGTGAGGCGCTGGGGCTGCGCATGGCGATCAACAACCTGACGCATATCGTCGTGCCGCTGTTTTTCGGCGCACTAGGCACCGCTTTTGGTGTGGCGCCGGTGTTCCTTGCCAATGCCGCGATGCTCGGCGTCGGTGGCATGCTCAGTCGCAAGCGCTGAGCATTCCTTGGGGGCCTGACAATATGACCGTTCACCCTTCGACAAGCTCAGGGCGAACGGTCACTTTGAGGGCCGTTCGTGGTGAGCTCGTCGAACCATGAACGGCAGCCTCGTTCATTTTGGAATGTGCTCTTATATAATCAGCGTCCCTCTCAAAGGAAGATCATGAAAATCGCCATCATCGATGATTACCAGGACGCCTTCCGTCGCATGAAGGCTGCGCAGCAGCTTGCGGGACACGAACTGATGGTTTATACCGACACCGAAAAAGATCCGGCGAAACTGGCAGCGCGGCTGAAAGACGCCGAAGTGCTGGTGTTGACGCAGCAGCGGTCGAAAATGCCGCGCGCGGTGATCGAGAAACTGCCGAAACTCATATTGATCAGCCAGACCGGGCGCAACGCCAACCATATCGACATCGTGGCCTGCACCGAAAAGGGTATAGTCGTTTCGGCCGGTGGCGGAGGTAATCCGAATCCGACAGCAGAACTCGCCTGGGGATTGATCATCGCGGCGCTGCGGCGCATACCGCAGGAAGTACAGCGGATGAAAAGCGGCCAGTGGCAGGGCTCGGTGGGTGTCGGACTCGCCGGCAAGACGCTGGGCATCTATGCTTATGGCCGCATCGGCAGCCAGGTCGCACAGGTCGGCAAGGCATTCGGCATGCGCGTAGTGTGCTGGGGGCGTGATGGTTCCACCGGCAAGGCGCGTGCCGCAGGTTTCGATGTCGCCGCCAGCCGCGAGGCATTTTTTGCGGAGTCCGATGTCATCTCGCTGCATCTGCCCCTGAACGACGGCACGCGCGGTATTGTCACTGCGGATGATCTGGCGCGGATGAAGTCGACGGCGCTGATCGTCAATACCAGCCGTGCGCCGATCATCGCCAAGGATGCGTTGGTCAGCGCGTTGAAGGCAGGGCGCCCCGGCCGTGCGGCGATTGATGTGTATGAAGAAGAGCCGGTACTCAATGCAAGTCATCCGCTGATCGGCATGGATAACGTGGTGTGCACGCCGCACCTGGGTTATGTCGAGGAATCGACTTATGAGTCGTACTACGGTACCGCCGTCGAACAGATCGTGGCTTACATCGGCGGCAAACCGATCAATGTCGCCAACCCGGATGTGTTGAAAAAATAGCGCGGGGCGGAAACGGGGTATGGCCATGAAAAAAATGCGTAGTGGTGTTGCCGCGGTGGCGGCATTGCGTTCGGCCGGGGTCAGCAAGATATTCGGCCTGATGGGTTCGAGTACGCTGGAAATGTACGACGCGTTGTACGACGCGAAGGACATCGAATACATCGGTGTGCGCCACGAGAACTGCGGCATGCACATGGCGGATGCCTATGGCCGCGTCACGCAGACACCGGGCACGTTCATCTGCGGTCAGGCCGGTCCGGGTGCAGCCAACATGGTGCTCGGCCTCGCGCAGGCAAAATTTGCCTATTCGCCGGTGGTCGCCATTACCGGTCTGGCGTCCACCGAGCACCTCGGGCGCGACGCCTTTCAGGAAATAGACCAGCACACGTTGTTCCTGCCGGTGACCAAGCGCGTGATGACTGTGCCGCGACCGGAGCGCATACCGGAATTCATACTTGAAGCCTATCGTATCGCCAATGCCGGACGGCGCGGGCCGGTGGTAGTCAATATTCCGCGCGACTTGTTCAATCACGACATCGACGCTGATATTCCCCAGCATTATGCGATGGACATCAAGCCACCGGCGGCAGACGCTGCGACGCTGGCGGAAATCCGCAAGTTGATCCTTGCCGCAAAAAAGCCGGTGATCCACGCCGGCGCCGGCATCAAGTGGGCGCGCGCCAGTGCGAAACTGGCGGCACTCGCGGAAAAACTGCAGATTCCCGTGACCAGTTCCGCCGGTCATGCCGACATACTGCCGATGGATTTTCAGCTGCACGCGGGTGGCGTCGGTCCGCGCGGCAATCCAGTGGCGAGCACGCTGACGCGCGACGCCGACCTGATCCTCGCGCTGGGTACGCGACTGGGTTTCAACACCACGTTCTACAAACATACCGACATTTCGCCGACCGCGAAGATCATCCAGGTCGATATCGATCCGCTGGCACTGGGGCGTTATTTTCCGGCGGCGCTGGCGGTGACGGCCGATGCCGGCGCGGTGATTGACGGTCTGGCGGCGCTGATGCAGCCGATTGCTGCGGCCGCTGCACCGTGGCGCGCGCGCAATGAGGAATTTTTCAAGGCGCGTGCGGCACTGTGGGCGGAACGCGAGGTCTCCGGCGCACGCACCGGCAAGCCGCTGCATCCCGACGTGATTTACGCCGAATTACGCAAAGCGGCACCGCGGAATGCTATTTTTACGCTCGATGCCGGTACCACCGGTTTCCAGGCTACGGATCAGTTGCCGTGTTATGAGGCGCCGGCACTGCTGACGCCGCTGGATTGCGGCATGGTCGGTTTTTCCTACGCGGCGGCAATCGGCGCCAAGGTGGCGGCACCCGACCGCGCAGCGATCTCACTGATGGGCGATGGCGGTTTCGGCATGACCATGGGTGAAATGACGACGGCAGTCATGAGCAACATCCCCGCGGTGGGGATCGTCATGGACAACGGCACCTGGGGTTCGGAGATCGCCTATCAACGCGATTTCTATAATGAGCGCTACATCGGTGCCCATGTCCACAGTCCGCGTTTTGATGAAGTGATGAAGCTCACCGGCGGCAACGGCTATCACCCGACTGCTGCGGGTGAGACCGCGGATGCGCTGCGCGACGCGCTGAAAGCCGGTAAGCCGGCCATCATTCACGTCAAGATTGATCCCGACGCCACGATCAGTTTCCGCAAGGACGCGCTGCGGAAGCGCGCCTGAGCGACACGACTGCGGGAGTGCGCCGAAGAGCCTGCCGATGACGACACTGAATGTGATGGACTATATCGGCGTCGCCGTGTTCGCCATCAGTGGTGTGCTGGCTGCGGGGCGCAAACACCTCGACTGGTTCGGCGTGCTGGTGATCGCCACAGTGACTGCGATCGGCGGCGGCACGCTGCGCGATTTGCTGATCAATCGCCACCCGGTGTTCTGGATGGCCGACACGGGGTATCTGTGGACGATACTGGCGGCGACGCTAACGGCACTGCTTATTGTAAAGTTTCGTGAGATCCCGCTGCGCGCCTTGCTGGTGGCTGATGCGCTGGGTCTCGCGCTGTTTGCGATCAGCGGCGCGCGGATTGCCGAGAGCGCGGGTTATGGCGGGATCATCGCCGTGATTCTTGGCGCGATGACCGGTGTGGCCGGCGGCGTGTTTCGCGACATGCTGCTCGCCGAGATCCCGCTGCTGCTGCGTGACGGTGAAATCTATGCGACGGCAGCCATCGTCGGCATCATCGTTTATCTGTTGTTGCAAACCGCCGGCTTTGACCGGCTGACCGCCGGCTATGCAGGGATGGCGGCGATAGTCGCGATCCGCTTCACCGCGATTTTCTTCGATCTGCGGATGCCGGCACTGCGGCTGGGTGAAAAAAACCGAGATCAATAAAACGTGGCTGGGCGCACTCAGTGCAGATGCTTGTTGCGCGGATGCAGCGGAATGACGGTGGAAGTGCTGCCCATCGCGGGCTGCGTGCCGGGTGCCGGCTTGGCAGGCGCATGGGCGTCGAACATTTTCGTCACCAGTGCGGTGACCTGTTCGACTTCGGGCTTGCCGAGATGGCGCGACAGCATGTGATTGATGTCTTCCGTCACACACTGACGGCGGAATTCATGGATTGCTTCCGGCGAGGGTCCGACAAAAAACTGATAGAACTCGTCGTCGCCGCTGTCCGGGTAGTAGGTCACTTCGACTTCGGAGGCATATTCGGTGAGCGGGCCGAGGCTGTTGCAGGCCTCGGTGAGTTTGTTGTGGAAGCTGCGGCCGACTTCGCCGGTCCAGCAGATGCTGACGATGCGTTCACGCGTGTCATACGCGATGCCCGGTTCCTCACGTTCCATACTCTTGGCATCGGCGATGTGATCGGCATCGACATAATCCAGCCAGGGGCGCAGCGCGAGTTCGATTTGCGCAAGGCTCACGCCTTTGCACAGGAACACACTGCCGTGAACGTGTACTTCGGTTTTCATTGCTGCTGACTCCGGTATGGATTGCACCCGCCGCGCGGGGCGACAAGGATAACACAGGGCGGATTCATAAAAAAGTCAATAAAAACAAATGGTTATATTGAATTCTAGCATCAGGATTCGCGAAAAAGTCGGCCACCACCAACGATCTCACGCCGGTCGCCGATCCGGCGCAGCAAGCGGGTGCCCAGACTTATCCGGCTAAAACCGTACGCGTCGTCGTGCCCTATCTGCCCGGCGGCACGACCGACATCCTGACGCGCATCGTCGGGCAAAAGCTGACCGAGGTCTGGAAGCAGCAAGTCATCATCGAAAATCGCTCGGGTGCAAGCGGCAATATCGGCGCGGAGGCGGTGGTCCGCGCTCCCGGCGATGGCTACATGTTGTTGTCGGCATCGACTGTGCATACTGTCAATCCCAGCCTGTACAGCAAACTCGCCTATGATCCATTGAAGGATTTCACGCCGATCACGCTGCTGGCGCAGGTTGCGAACATACTGGTGGTGCACCCGTCGCTGCCAGTGCATAGCGTGAAGGAGTTCATCGCCTTCGCCTAAAAACGCCCAGGGCAACTCGATTACAGTTCGGCGGGCAACGGCAGCGCGCCGCACCTGACCGCAGAGATGTTCAAAACCAGGACTGGTGTGAACATCGTCCATGTGCCGTACAAGGGGGCGCCGCCGGCCATGACCGATTTGCTTGCCGGGCACGTTGTGCTGACTTTCGCCACCGCACCTTCCGCCGTGCCGCATGTGCAGGCGGGGCGACTGCGGGCGCTGGGCGTCAGCAGTGCGACGCGCATCCCAGCTCTGCCTGATGTGCCGACTATTGCGGAAGCAGGTGTGCCGGGTTATGAGGCGATCGGCTGGAACGGATTGGTGGGACCATCCGGAATGCCGCAAGCCGTTGTCGACCAACTCAACGGCACAGTCGTGAAAATCATGCAGATGCCGGAGGTGAGCAAGCGACTGGGTGGCTTGGGGTTGGAGCCGCGTACCAGCACACCTGCGGAATTCTCTGTCTTCCTGAAAGCGGAAGTCGTGAAGTGGGCAAAAGTCGTGAAGGATTCGGGCGTCCGGATCGATTGATTTGCGGGGGCGTAACGGGGTGTGCGCTCAACTGGCCGGCGTTGGCAGCAATCCCAGATCGCGCAGCAGTGTGCCCATGACGCTGCGTTCGTGCGTCATCATCTGCAGTGTAGCGGCGCTGTCGGTATAGGTGTTGGCCCAATAATGGCTGTCGAGTTCGGCGTTCCACGCCGTACTGGCGGTTGCGGCTTGCAGCGCGGAATTCCAGAACGCCGTTTGTTCCGCTGCAATGCCGCTCGCGCCGATGACGCCGCGCCAGGTGCCGATCACGCAATCCACGCCCAGCTCGGTCCAGGTCGGCGTGTCCGCGTACAGTTTGTGCAATCGCTGCGGCGCCGATACAGCCAGTGCGCGCAGACCGCGGCTTTCAAGTTCCGGAGCGGCGCTGACTGCGGTGATGGCAGCGACCTCGGCCTTGCCGGTCATGACGTCGGCGACGGCATATCGCGCCGAATCGAACACATGCAGATTGAGCGCCCGCGGATCACCGCCGGCATGCCGGGTGATCTGCGCCAGCGCCATGTGATTGATATTGCCGATGGCGGTGGCCATGGCGATGGTCAGCCCGCCGGTATTTTTGGCTAGCTGCGTTAGCAGATCCGCACCTGAGCACAGCGGCGAATCGGTATGTACCAGGAAGGCGATGTATTCGGTATAAAGATTCGCCAGCGGCGTCAGCGCACGATCGTCAAAATCGCTCTCGCCCAACTGGTGATTGGTGATGATGGTCGGCGAATTGATCGCCAGCACATGCGGGTTGCCCGGATGTTGTTTCAGATAATCCCAGGCGTTACCGCCGCCGCGGCCGGCAATGTTGGTCAGCTTGACCGGCACATCGATCAGTCCGTTGGCCTCCAGCACCTTGAGCAGCGCGCGTGCCGGTCGATCCTGACCGCCGCCGGGCGGAGTGCCGGCAACGAGCTCGACTTCGCGCGTCGGGCGCCAGCCGGAGGTCACGTCGCTGCAGCGTTAGAACGCGTTGATGGGATCAGTATGACCAGCAGGTTGGCGAGGATGATGGTGCCGGCGAGGAAATAGAATGCGGCATAGACGTTCCAGGTGTCGGCGATGATGCCAAATGTGGCCGGAGCAATGCTGGCGCCGATCGCGGTTATCGTGAACTGCAGGCCAACGCCCGTGCCGGCGAGTCGCTGGGGAGTGTTCTCGATAGCCCAGGCCTGCATCACCGGGCGCATGGCGTAAAGGAAAAAACCGATCAGCGCGACGAACAGGATAAATGCAAAGGACTGTCCAGCGAATACCATGCCGATGATCATGATTCCGGTCAGCAGCATGCTCGACAGAACGACTTTCTGCCGCCCGACTTTGTCGGAGAGGTGGCCACCGATCGGTCCGGCGATCATGCCGGATACCTGCAGTACCGTCATGCACATACCGATCGCGATCGGCGAGTAGCCCTGCTCGTAGGCCAGGTACACGGGCAGAAATACCAGCAATCCGGTTGACGTCAGCGTACGAAATCCCCCGCTGAGGCAGATCAACATCAGTGTGCGGTTGTGCAGCAGGCTGACCAGGTCGCGCAGGTATTGGCGCACCTCCCAGGTTTTTCCGTCGCCGGGAGCAGCATCGCTTTTGGTGTTGACGTTTTCATCCTGCGCATGCGTTGATGACATTGCGCCGAGCAGCACCAGGATCAGTGTCGCCATCACCAGTCCCGGCACAATGTTGATCACGACCACTTCGCGCCAGCTGAACCACGCCAGCAGGGTGCCGGCCGCCATCGGCGCCAGCGCTTCACCGAGATTGCCGCCCATACCGTGAAATGACAGCACCAGCCCTTTGCGTTTAGGGTAACGGTGGGCCAGCGTCGGGATTGCTGCCGGATGCCAGAGGTTATTGCCGATGCCGACCAGCATCAGGCACATCACCAGCATCCACATGCTGTTAGTCAGGCTCATCAGCACGTAAGGAAAGCCGACCCAGAACAGCGAAGTGGCCATCAGATAGCCATTCTTGCCCACGGCATCAACCAGCATCCCGCCGGGAAGATTGGAGAGGGCACCCGCGAGGTGTTGCGCGCTCATCAGGAAGCCGATCTCTGTATAGGAGAGACCGAGCTCTTTGCCGATCAGCGGCAGCAGCACGTAAAACGTCGCCGGATACCAGTGGGTGAGGCCGTGTCCGGCAGAAATCAGCCACACATCCTTGAAGGTGCGCGCAGGCAAAGCAGTAGCGACTGTTGTACTCATAATATGGTCTGGTGGCGACGGCGACGGATGATAGCATGCAGTCGATCACGCGGACCGCAGCGTATAATCGTGGCCTTCCCCGGTGCAAAACAAAAAAATCATCGTGCGGCTAACGCAATGACATCTCAGCCCCAAGTTTTCCCTCACCCTCAATCCCTCTGCTCTGCTCCAAGTGTTCCCTTGTCCCGGAGGGAGAGGGAAGATAAGCCCTTCTCCCTTCGGGAGAAGGGTGGGGATGAGGGGAGGTTGTCATTTTGTCAGGCGCTTTAAGACCCGACTCAACATCCACATGCGCACCGACATCGAACGCTTCTTCAGCCCGAAATCCATCGCCATCATCGGCGCCTCGCAGGATCTCGTCACTATCAGCGGACAGCCGCTGAAACATCTGCTGAGCCACGGTTACCAGGGCAAGCTCTACCCGATCAATCCGAAGTACGCAGAAATCTCCGGCGTGCAGTGTTTCCCGTCGCTGGAGTCGTTGCCCGCAGTGCCGGAACTCGTGCTGATTCTCGTCAATGCCTCGCGCGTCGCCGCCATGCTGACGGCGTGTGGCGAAAAGGGCGTGCCGTACGTGATCATTTTCAGTTCCGGGTTTTCCGAAACCGGCGGCGCAGGGGTTGATTTACAGCAACAACTTGCCGCTATTGCGCAGCGCTACAACATCGGTGTCATCGGTCCGAACTGTCAAGGCATGATCAATGCGGCGGATGCGGTCTATGCCGGCTTCGGCTCGATATTCAATGCCGATTACGCAGGCGGCACGGTGAGCATGGTGTCGCAGTCTGGTGGTTTTGGTTTTTCGGTGATGAACCTGTCCTCACTCGACGGCGGCCTGCCGTTCCGGCAGATGGTGACCACCGGCAACGAGATCGGTGTCTCGACGCTGGATTTTATCGAGTATTTCATCCGCGATCCAAAAACCGAAATCATCGGCGCCTACATCGAGGGCGTGAAGGATGCGCGGCGCATTCTCGATATTGGTGACCAGGCGCTCGCTGCCGGCAAGCCGATCCTGATGTGGAAAGTCGGCAACACCGAGCAGGGGCAGAAGGCCGCGGCTTCGCACACCGCCAATCTCGGCGGTGCGATGGCTTTGTATAAGGCCGCGTTCCGCCAGAAGGGCATCATCCAGGTCGAAGATATCCAGGATCTGGTCGATTACGGTCGCGCGCTGCGCGGCGGGCGTCTGCCGCAAGGCAACCGGCTGGCGATCATCACCATTTCCGGCGGTGCCGGCATCCTGATGACCGACGAAATTATTGCGCGCGGTATGCAGATGGCGCAATTGGCGCCGGCGACCGTGGCCAAGCTGCGCGAATTCGTGCCGTCATTCGGATCGCTGGGCAACCCGGTCGATGTCACAGCGGCGATATTCAACGACTTGTCACTGATTAACCGCACCCTGCAGGCAATCAACGACGACCCGGGCGTGGATTGCATTGCGATGATCAACGCGTCGCTGCAGGGTGATATCGCGCAGCGAGTGGCCTCTGAAATCATCACGGTCGCGGCAAAGACCGACAAGCCGATATTCATTTCGTGGAGCGCGCGCGATGCTGTGGCACCCGAAGCCTACGCCGCGCTGGATGCGGCGCGTATTCCGCATTACAAGTCACCAGTGCGTTGCGGCCGTGCGCTGGCGGCAGTGTCCTGGTACGCCGAAGCCAAACGCCGCAACGCCGCGCAGAAAAACGACCGCCCCCCGGTGATTAACCGCCCGGCGGCGCAGATCCTGCTTAAGGGCAAGACCGGCGACGTCGCCGAATACGCTGCCAAGCAGGTGCTCGCCGAGTACGGGATTTCAGTGACGCGTGAAGAACTGGCACAAACTCGTGATGCTGCGGTCGCTGCCGCGCAAAAAATCGGTTTCCCGGTGGCGATGAAAGTGCAGTCGGCCGACATTTCGCACAAGACCGAAGCCAGGGCCGTGCGGCTGGCGATGGGGAATGAAGCGGACGTGGCAGCGGCATTCGATGAGATCATGCGCAATGCCAAAACCTACAAAGCCGATGCCCGCATTGACGGCGTGTTGGTGCAGGAGATGGTCGGCGGCGGCATCGAAGCCATTGTCGGCGTCACCAACGATGTACTGTTCGGCCCCGCAGTGATGTTCGGGCTGGGCGGGATATTTACCGAAGTGCTGAAGGACGTCGCGTTTCGTCTTGCCCCGATCACGCCAGCGATGGCGCGCGAAATGATAGAAGAGACCAAGGGTTATCCGGTGCTCGCCGGTGCGCGCGGCAAGCCGCCCGCAGACGTGGCTGCGCTGGTTGACGTGTTGGTGAAATTGTCGGCGCTGGCGGTGGATCTCAAGGATCACATCTCCGAACTCGACATCAATCCGCTGATCATCATGCCCAAAGGGCAGGGCGTAAAAGCGGCGGATGCGTTGATACGCATGAAAGGCTGAGCCATGGCCGTGTCATCCGAAGTGCGGCAACTGTGCGATGAAGTGCAGCGCTTCCTGCGCGAGCAGGTCGATCCGCGCTCGCGCGAGATCGAAGAAACCGACGCGGTTCCCGATGATCTGATCCAACTCGCCCGCGACATGGGGCTGTTCGGACTGACCATACCCGAGGAATACGGCGGCAGCGGTCTCGATCTGGCCGGCAAGTGCGCGATTGAAGAAGTCATGGGGCAGACCAATTATGGTTTCGCCACGCTGATCGGCAACCACACCGGTATCAGCACTACCGGCATCAACGCGCTGGGAACTGCTGCGCAGAAGAGTAAATTCCTGCCACGCATGGCCAGCGGTGAGTGGATCGGCAGTTTCGCACTAACCGAAGCGCAGGCGGGCTCCGATCCGGCGGCAATGCGCACCACCGCGGTGAAGAAAGACAACCGCTACGTACTCAATGGCGAAAAAATCTACATCACCAACGCCGGACTGGCACAGGTATTCACGGTGATGGCGATCACCGACAAGATCAAGGGTATCAAGGGCATCTCGGCGTTTATCGTCGAGCGCGGCACGCCGGGATTCAGCATTGGCAAGAACGAACTCAAAATGGGTATGCATGGCTGCACCACGGCGCCGCTGGCATTCACCGACTGCGAAATCCCGGCGGAGAACCTGCTCGGCGCCGAAGGCATGGGATACGTGCAGGCGCTGAAGACACTGACCGCGGGTCGCGTCACGGTGTCGGCGCGCTGCTGCGGCATGATGGACAAGCTGATCGCGCAGACGGCGGATTACATGAAAACGCGAGTGCAGGGCGGCAAAAAGCTGGCCGAGCACCAGGGCCTGCAGTGGATGCTTGCCGACATGGCAGTGGCGCGCGATGCGGCGCGGGGGCTGACGCAGCGCGCGATTGAT
>JAQBGW010000090.1:0-10914 GCA_032128415.1 Betaproteobacteria bacterium
GTCTCACGCCTTTCTCACCGAGAAGAACCACTGGATCTATCCCGACCTGGAATCAGACCGCGTATTGCTGGAACACCTTCGCGCCGGCAATTACGCCGCGTGGCGCGATATACCGCTCGTGCACATGGAGGCGGCCGGGCAGCAGGAAGTGCTCAACTGGACCTGCCTCGCCGGCGCCATGGCCGAATTGAACTACAAGGCGGATATCCTGGACTGGGTGGAGACCTGGACCTTCAACTCTCCAAAGTGTCTGGCCGTTTTCAAGAGCGCGTAGAGGCCATCGCAGGATCCAATGACCGCTCTCGGTTGCGGTTTCAACCGGTCAATGCAACACACTAGACACTGCGTAAGCAGAAGGAGTGTTGCATCGACCAGTTGAAACCGCAGCCAAAAGCGGACGGTCGATTCTGGAAGATTCGGGCCTCGATTGGCTCCCCGAGTATGGAAAACCTAAGAACAATTGGACGCTAATTGTGCCGATCTCATGATTATCCAATAACTTACCGTAAACAAAAGACTTTATAGGAGGCATGGGGAAATTGAACAACTCTTGCTCATGTAGTTATTCAGCCTAGCCGAGTTCAAGGGGTGGCTTGAAAGCTCAGGGGAAGTGATCGGTGATAAGGGTGAAGTCCATGATGAGGTGCAATGCCTTGGGATTTTCGGGGCATTCCGGACTCGTAGTTGTTAGGCCGTATTGATATTGAATTGAAATAAAAATTACTGGTGGCGATGAAGTTTTATCGGTTGTCCGTGAGGGGTGGCCTTCGCGGCAGCATCCCAATCGTCAATGCGGCGAATCAAATCTGCATTGGGGACGACATTCTTTTCAGAGACGATTTTTTCCAGGGCTGCAAGCCACCTCACGTAATAGTGTTTTCCTTCATCCCATTCTTTTCGTTTGCACGCATCGGATATTTCTTCGGCCAGTGTGTCCGCCCATTCCTTCCACGTAAACAGACCGCGACGGTGAAGCTCCAAGGTCATTGCGAACGCTTGCGCTTCCCACGGCTCGTTGAATACAGGGCCGTCTTCGTTACGAGGCAATGCAGGAATGACGTCAAGATTGACGTTAGATAAGCTCGAGGTAATCATCCCAAAGACCCAGATAAATGCTGTCAATCGGCGAGGCATCACTGCCCCATATTTCGGTGGCGCTAAACCGAACGCTGTATATGTGCTGGGGCTTTTTATCCCGCTTCATTGCGTTGGTATCGGCAAAGGTAAAGACGCCATGATCACGGTCAATGACGCCGCGTCGCCCTCTTGCATAACGTGGGAGTCGCGTATGGCCAACAGGCTGGCAGTTGCTGGTTAAAACTTTGTCTCCAACCTTGAATCGGGGCGCAACATTATCGTCCAGCTTTGTCTTGCGACGACTCTTCACAATCGCTGCTACGGCCTCTGGTTGAAGCGTCGCCGTAACAGGAGCTTTTGTGGCGGCAGTCCCACTTTCAAGTTCATGGCGAGAAATCAATGAACTCTCGACTAGCAAAGTTTCGAGGGCATACAGACCTCGCTCGTAATACGTCGCATTGAGAAACTCCGCTGCGGGCATACGCTCTCTCGCGTACCGCCCCATATCAGCGTTCCATTTTTTATGGAAAGCGCAGGCCATCCTCAGCGCGAAAACGCGACCGTGCCAATACTCATGAAAAACCGGTTCGTTCTCCTCTCGAATCACCGGTCCCATTCCGTGCATGCCGCCCATGTCATGGATGCTGTTCATTTCTTACTCTCCGGAACCGTGAGATGCGCCACGCCAATCATGGAGTCTCGCGTTACGATTTCAGCGAGTTGCTCTTCGGTCCAATTCTCAGTGCCGGCGGGACGTTCGGGGATGACCAAATATCGCAATTCGGCTGTGGAATCCCATACTCGAATTTCGACATCGGCAGGGATTTCTTCACCTAATTCCTTGAGTACCCCGCGTGGATCCAGCACCGCACGTGCACGATAGGCATCGGATTTGTACCAGGCAGGGGGAAGACCAAGAACGGGCCACGGATAGCAGGAGCAAAGTGTGCACACGACCAAGTTTCTAACTTTTGGCGTGTTTTCCAGTGCGACCATGTCCTCGGCCCACCGTTCGATAAAGCCAAATTCAGCTATTGCGCTGGTTGCGTTGTCGAGTAACCGAATTCGGAATGCCGGGTCGATCCAGGCCTTCGCGACGATCCGGGCGCCATTCTGCGGACCAACGCGCCGTTCGTACGTATCGACAATTTCGTCGAGCGTTTTGACATCGATAAGGCCCTTGTCAGCGAGCAAAGACTCCAGTGCCTTGACGCGCAGAGCGGGGCCGGATAACGGAGCGTTATGCTTGTCATCGTGATCATGGTGGTGATGGTCACTCATTGAGTGTCCTCCTTGTTGATTTCCACTGAATGGTAATCCCCCCAAGAATTAGCTACAGATCGAAGTGGAGATAGGGCGGGTCTGAGGCCCTTTATACCGACCTCCGGACTTTCGGTATAGCGATCCCAAAAACACAAAAGCCCCGCCGGGGTGGCAGGGCTAAGTCCAAGATCTGAAACGAATTCGGTGGCTCCCCGACCTAGGCTCGAACTAAGCCCCTGAATTAGTGCCTCGTGACCGTCCGCTAGGGGTTGCGGTTTCAACAGGTCGATGCAACACTCCTTCTGCGTACGCAGTGTCAAGAGTGTTGCATCGACCCGGTGAAACCGCAGTCGGAAGCAGACGTTGAGAGCGGTCCAGCTGCCATTTTCAGGAAACCTGTTTTCCTGAATCATTGCCGAAGTATAAAAATAATGAATAAAAACAAATACTTACAGTAATTTCACCGCTACTCGCCCCGTGATTCTCCCCGTCAATCACAGAAACAACGCTCAGCGACTCTTCAGCTCCACCGGTTGACCATGCGGTGTAGCTCGCGCGGCGGCGTCCCAGTCGTTGATGCGTTGCTCGAGGCCTTGCTGTGAAACAATCTTTTTTTCAACGACGAGCTTCTCGAGTGCGGCCAGCCAGTGTTCATAGTAATGGCTGCCGTCGTCGGGCTCGCCGTGCGCGGCTGCGGCTGCGAGCTCGGTGGCGAGGGCAGCGGCCCATTCCTGCCAGTTGAAGGTGCCGGCCGTGTGCAGCGACAGCATCATCGCGAAGGCCTGCGCCTCCCACGGCGCCTTGAACACCGGGCCCGCGTCGTCGCGCGGCAGCGCGGGCAGGGCGCCGAGATCGAGATCAGGCGGGATCGAGGTGGTCATCCCAGAGATTCACGTAAACACTGTCGCGCGGGGAGACACCCTCACCCCACAGCTCGCGCGCAGTGAAGCGCACGTTGTAGAGATGCTGCGGTTTCGGATCGCGGGTCATTGCGCTGGAATCGGCAAAAATGAACACGCCGAAATCCCGGTCGATCACACCGCGCCGACCACGTGCGTATCGCGGCAGCCGGGTATGTCCGGCGGGAGGGCTGTTGCGGGCAACGACGCTGTCGCCGGCCATGAATTTCGCGGGTACGTCGTTGTCGAGACGGGCGCGGATGCGGTTGCGCAGCAATGTATCAAGGCCATCGATGCCGAGCACAGCCGCCACGTCTGCCTTGCCGGCGGCATGACCGCTCTTGAGTTCCTGCGGAGTCACCACCGCCTGTTCGACCAGCAGCGTTTCCAGGCCGTAGAGCACTTTTTCGTAATAGGTGGAGGCGAGGTAATCGGCGGGCGGCATGCGTTCGACGGCGTAGCGATTCATGTTGCCGTTCCATTTGCGGTGAAAGATGCAGGCAAGGCGGACTGCGAACACGCGTTTTTCCCACGTCGCGTGAAAGACCGGTTCGTTATCCTCAATCACCACCGGGCCCGTGCCTTGCATGCCGCCCATGTCATGCACGCCGCTCGCTGCGTCGTTCATCGCGCTGCTCACCGTCCATGCTCCGTCGGCACGGTCACCTGGGCGACGCCGATCATGGCATCGCGGGTGACGATCTCCGCCAGTTGTGCCTCGCTCCAGCCTTCCGTGCCTGCCGGGCGTTCCGGCAACACCAGGTAGCGCAACTCGGAAGTAGAATCCCACACCCGCACCTCGACCTCGTCGGGAGGTGCTGTGCCAAGTTCCTTGAGTACACCGCGGGGGTCGATGACAGCGCGCGCACGGTATGGCGCCGATTTGTACCAGACCGGCGGCAGCCCAAGCACCGACCACGGATAACAGGAGCACAGCGTGCATACCACCATGTTGCGTACCTGGGGTGTGTTCTCGACCACCACCATTTCCTCGCCGTAACCGTAAAAGCCGAACTCGGCGATGGCGGAGCGCCCGTCAGCGAGCAGGCGTTGCCGGTAGGCGGGATCAACCCAGGCGCGGGCAACGACGCGGGCGCCATTGCGCGGTCCTATTTTGGTTTCGAAGGTATCGATGATTCCGTCGAGGGTCTTGGGATCGACGAGGCCTTTTTCGATGAGCAGTGACTCCAGCGCCTTCACCCGCAGCGCCGGGCCGGAGAGCGGACGTTCATGCTCGCTGAGATGGTCGTGATCGTGATGATCGTGATCGCTCATGGTGCGCTAATTCAACAGGTTGATGACGAGGTAGGTCGTGCCGATCGTGCTGACTACGGCGCCCAGTCCTGCAGCAACCGGTGGCGCCCAGGTCTCGCGCGTTACGATGAGACGCCGGTGGAACCACCAGGCGGTTATCGCAATACCCAGTTGAATAAGGGAGAAGCCTATGAGGTACGCAACCAGCGGCGTCGCTTCCGCGCCGAATATCGATTCCGCGTAGGCGTGCCCATGCAAAAATCCCGTCAGAGCCAGGCCGCTGACGAGCCACGATAGTGTGATCTGACGTCGAGCCATGAGCAGGCCGCCGATCAGGATGACCGACAGTGCTACACCCACTTCACCTCCGGGCAGGCCGATTCCCATGAGGTGCATTGAGGCGCCGATCAGACTGCCGATGATCAGGGCGGCAATGCCCCATAGGCCGCCCGTGACAATGGCGATGAAAAAGCCCGCGGCAATGATAAACGCTGCGTGGTCCAGTCCAATCAGCGGATGGCCAAGACCTGAAAGAAAACCCTGCACCAAGGTCTGCGGTAGTGTGCCGTCCATGAAATGATGTGCCCGGGCCTGATGGGGAATCAGCAGGAGCAGCGCCACGATGACGGCGCAAGTGCAGATATTTGTTTTGGCGGCAGTTTTCATCCGGTACTCCTCCCAGCGGCAATGAATCTGTTTCAATCTAACGCAAACATCGGGAGAGCGCAAAGCAGACCCGCTCGGTGCGATAGCGCGGAGAAGGGCGTCGCCGTGAATTCGGTCTGATCCAGCGCGGCGCTGGTGGCGTCAATATCCCAATTTCGGATCGATGCGCCTTTTCAGCGCTTTGCCGTCGCGGTAACGCACCAGATTTTCAAACCACAGGTCGAGAGAAATATCGATGTAGTGTTCACCATCGTCGCAGGAAATGTGTGGGGTGATGATCAGATTGGGCGTGGTCCACAGCGACGAGTCTGCGGGCAGCGGTTCAGGATCCACCACATCGAGTACGGCGCCTCCCAGCTTGCCCGCATGCAGCCTGGATTCGAGTGCCCGGTAATCCGCTACCGGTCCGCGGCTGATGTTGACGACGCCCGCGGTGGGTTTCAGCAGTTCGAGGCGCTGGGCGTTGAGGAGTCCACGCGTCTCTGTGGTCAGCGGCACGGCCAGTACCACAAAATCCGCCAGCGGCAGCACGCGGTCCAGTTGTTTGTAGGTCACGACCTTGTCGGCATAACGATTTTTCTGTGCGCTGCGCCGCACGCCGATGACCTTGAGACCGAGTTTTTTTGCGGCACGTGCCGCACCCTCGCCCAGATCGCCGAGGCCGACGATGACCGCTGTCTTGCCGATGATGTTCGGTGAAAACAGCGCCTCCCAATGATGGCGATGCTGGTTGGCTGAAATCGCTGCCATGCGTGAGTTGAGCAGATTGTAGGCCATGGTCATGTACTGCTCGGCTTTGACGCCATGCGCGCCGCTGTTGTTGGTGAACATCACGCCGCGTGGCAGCCAGGTCAGCGGCAATACGCCATCAACACCGGCGGAAGTGGCGTGCAGCCATTTCAGCCGTGGCGCTCGTTGCGCCAGATTCTCGCGCTGCGCCGGGACGCCGATCACCAGGTCTGCATCGGCAAGGGCGGATTCGAGCACGTCGCCATCACAGCCGAAGCTCACGTTCAAATGGCGGGCGAGTGAGCGGTGGCGTACACAGGCGGTGCGCCATCGCTCCGGGGTGACGTGGAAAATACTGGCCTTCTTGCGCGTATTCTCGATATGCAGGCGCAGTTTTTTTAATGCCATTGCAGCCTATTGCGTTTTTGCCGGGGGTTTTGCCGCAAATGGCGAGTCGCGCAGGCACATGCGGCCGCGCGGATCCTGCCACAGCTTGCCGTCTTCGTGCAGCTTGCCCAGTGCGCGCGCCACAGTCTGAAAATTTTGATCGGCAAACTGCTCGGTGAGTTCCGAATAGTATTTTGGCGTTTTTTCGACGACAGCGGCGATTTTCAGGGCAAGATCGGCGACCGCCTTGTCGCTGGTTGCTACCTGCGGTGCAGTGTCGGCCTTGCCGGTGTAGTAATCGGCGATTTTTGCGCGCTCGGTATAAGCGTAGGAAATGCGCTCAAAGCGTTCGCGCGGTATGCCCTCGGAGATGGTCGCATCAATACCGACCTTGGCGCCGGTAGGCACCACGCCCGGCGGAGTGACGGCGAGGCTGGGATCCAGCGGCTTGGCGCGGCTGTCGGGGATGATGATCACGTCCTTGTCGCCCTGCACGCGGGTGGCGATGGCCCATTCGACATCCGTTGCATTGAAGACGTCGATGTCGTCATCGACCACCACCACATGCTTCAGGTCCATCACCGACAGCGCAGCGAGCAATGCATTCTTGCCTTCGCCGGCCTGTTTCTTGATCGACACGATGGCATGCCAGAAGCCACAGCCGCCCAGGGTGACGTTGATGTCCTTGATCTGGATGCCGGCCGTTTTAAGCGCACGGCGGATTTGCGTATAACGCGTTGGCGCCATCAGCCAGGTGTTTTCCCATGGCATGTGCAGGGCGTAATAAATCGCATCCTTGCGCATGGTGATGGCGTTGATGCGCACCACCGGGTTCCAGTGCAGTCCGCCCATCAATCGCGTGAATTCGCCGAAACGGCCTTCGGGCTGGGTCCAGCCGACCGGCAGGATTTCGCCCTCCAGTACAATTTCAGAATCGGCTATGCACGGCAGATCTATGGTTTCGCATTGCGCGAGTTCAATGGCTGAACCGCGGATGCCGCCGGCGATGGCCATTTCGTCGGTGCCCAGCGGTGCGCGAAAGCCGGAGCCGAGATTTTCAAAAGGATGGTTGCCGATGGATATTGAAATCGGGCAGGGGCGGCCGGCCTCGTAGGCACGTTGCGCGAACAGCCGCATGTTGTTGGGAGTGACGATATCGATACCGGTAAGATTTTTTTCTTTCACCATGAAGCGGTAGATGCCGGAGTTCAGGCCGAACTCGGGATCGCGGGCGATGGTGATGCCGGCAGTGATCATCGGCCCGCCGTCGTAAATCGAAAACATCGGAATCGGCAGACTGAACAGATCGACGTCCTTGCCGGTTTTAATCACCTGTTTGACAGGAGTGGATTCAACATAGCGTGGTGCGATCGGATGATCGATGCCCCGCTGCAGCCGCGTCTCAATCTCCGGGTAGGTGGTGCAGCCCATGGACATGATGGCGCGTTTCTGCGAGCGGATAATGCCCGACACTACGGGCATGTCATAACCGATGACTTTGTGGAATAACAGCGCCTTGTCGGCCTGATCGACCAGCGTCGCAATGTGGCGACTGTCCACCGGTTGCCGGATATCAACCAGTTCCTTTTCGGTGCGCAGACGCTCCAGAAAGGCGCGAAAGGTTTCGTCGGCGTAAGGCGGTTTGTTCATTTTGCTATTTCTTCTTTTTGGTTTTGCCAGCAGGGTCGGTCATGCCGTCCCAGCGCTTGATGGTTTCATGTTCGACGTCAAACAAATCCAGCACGCGGCCTACGGTATGGTTGACCAGATCATCAATGGATTTGCCGCCGCTGTAGAACGCCGGCACCGGCGGGAAAATCACGCCGCCCATCAGCGTCACCGCTTCCATGTTGCGAATATGGGCAAGGTTCAGCGGCGCTTCGCGGGTGATCAGCACCAGGCGCCGCCGTTCTTTCAATACTACGTCTGCGGCGCGCGTGATCAGGTTGTCGGCGAAGGCGTGGGCGACACTGGCGAGCGTTTTCATCGAGCACGGTGCGATCACCATGCCGGTGGTGAGAAAAGAGCCGCTGGCGATGGTGGCGCCGACATCGCGCACGTTGTGCGACACGTCGGCGAGCTTGTGTAATGCCTTGCGATCCATGCCGTATTCCTGAAACGCGTTGAGCACGCCGGCATCGGAGACAATCAGATGCGTTTCCCAGCCGCCGATGCTGCGCAGGCGTTCGAGGATGCGGATGCCGTAGATGGAGCCGGTGGCGCCGGTCATCGCGACGATCAGGCGCTTGGTGGGTGAAGCTTTGTGAGGTGAGTTCATGAATGACTGGCTTTCCTGTTGCTGTGAAACGCCGCGAAATCCGGCGGTCGCAGCCGTTATCCTACACCGCCCTGAAGACCGGGTTACTGTTGTCCGGGGCGTTGTGCTATCCCTGTTTGGGCGGCGCGGTGAAATAAGTGCCGCGCCCGCTGGCGACCAGCGCACCGTCCTTGTCATGGACATACGCCTCTGCGGTTGAATACTGGCTGCCGCTGCGCACGATACGCGCCTTGGCGGTCAAGTCGCCGGGCATCGCCGCCTTGTGATAATCGACACGGATGTCGATGGTCGGCACCGGACGGCCGAGTTGAGCCGCAATGGCGTAATCCGCGGCGACATCGACAATGGCGGCGAGGATGCCGCCGTGGGTGTAACGCCGATCCGGATTGACCACCCATTCTTCACGCCAGGTGGCCTTGATCTCAATACCCGATTCGTCGGCCTTGAGAAATGTGAAATTGAGCCACTGGTTGAAAGGGCCGCGGCTGATCAGTTTCTGCAGTTGTTCAAGGGTAGGCGGGGTGGTTTTGACATCGCTCATGAGTGGCTCCGGTGGTGTTAGTGCGGACTGATTCTATTGTGCCGCGAGTGCGCGCAGGCGTTCGCGGTCGATCTTGTTGGTGCCGGCAAGCGGTAACTGCTCGAGAAAAAATACACGGCGCGGATGCTGGTAGGTCGGACCGCCGGTGAGTGCGTACTGTCTGATTTCCTCCTCGGTCACTGAGCCCCCGGCGCGCAACACGATAAAAGCGTAGGGTACCTGGCCTTTCAGGTCATGGGCAAACGGTAGCACGCAAGCCTGATGCACGGCAGGATGTTTCTCCAGTAATTGTTCGATCTCGATCGGGAAAATGTTTTCGCCGCCACTGACAAACATGTCGTCGGTGCGGCCGATGAAATAGTAGAAGCCATCCTCATCGCGCCGGCACACGTCCCCGGTGTGGTACCAGCCGTCGCGGATGCGCAGTGCAGTTTCTTCGGGAAGGTTATGGTAGCCGAGCAGGATGCCGGGATTTTTCAGGATCAGTTCGCCTTCATCGGCATGAGGGCCGTTGATCAGTTTTGCCCCGGTACTGGCGTAGGGCACACCGATCGAGACCGGAGGTCGCGGCTTGCCCTGCGGATGCGGGCCCAGCGGTACCGGGCCGCCTTCAGTAACGCCGTAAACCACCAGGGCTTCGGCATTCGGAAAATGCGCCCTGACGTCGGAGAGCAACTGTGGTGATGACGGTGCGGAACCCATCATCACCGTGCGCACAGACGAAGTATCGGTCTGCGCCATTAATTCCCTGCGCGCCAGCAACATGGAGATCATGGTCGGCACCCCCGAAATGACCGTGCAGTGGTAGTGCGCAATCGCGGCGAGGTATTGTTCGACATTGAACTGCGGCAGCAGTACCAGCGTGGCACCGGCGGTCAGACCCTGCTTGATCGCGTTCAGCGCATTCTTGTGATAAAGCGGCGCGGCGACGAGGATGACATCGCGCTCGGTCGTGCCGCGCGTGTGCGCGAGGATACGCCGGCTCCAGTTCTGACCGTAGTGCGTGAGCAGCACGCCTTTGGGCCGGCCAGTAGAGCCGGAGGTGTAGGGCTGGATCGCAATCGAATTCGGCGCAGGCTCATAGGCATCAAATGGGCCAATATCGAGAAACTGCTCGAATTCAGCGCCGAATTCGATAACATTTAAATCATTATTTATCAAATACTTATATTCTTTCTCTGCCAGCACGAGTCTGGCGCCGGCATCGGCGAGGATGCAGGAGACGGTATCGGCCGCGAGCTTGATGTTGATGGGAACGGGCACGACGCCGGCGCGCATCGCGCCCAGCAGCGTCATCGCGAATTCGACGCGGTTCAAGGAAAGTATTCCAATGCGGTCGCCCGGCTTGAGCCCGGCCCGCGCGAGCCCACGCGCAACCGCGTCGCATCCCGCGTCGAGCTCGCGAAAGCTAACGGACCGCGGCCGCTCCGGATTACGCAGGTCGATGATCGCGGGGCGGTCGGACTGGGCGTGCTCGGCGAACAGCAAGCCGAGGTTGCCGGGATATCCGCGCGGCTCGGGACACGGGATGGTCATTGGCGTGTGTTAAAACCTGTAATGGGTAATGAGCCTGCTATCAAACACTCTTGCGCATCACTCATCAGTCGTCGCTGATTTCACTTGATGATTTCCCTGGCGGTTGCCTTCAGGATCTTGATGAATCGCCGGACGGCGGGGGAGAGGTAGGCGTCTTTTCGGTAATACACGCCGACGCGACGGGTGTAAGCGAGATCTTTCACGTGGAGTTCCCGGATACGAAGGCGCGCAGCGGCGTATCGCACCATCCGTCTTGAATTGAACGAGAGCAAATCAGATGCGGC
>JAQBGW010000091.1:0-12590 GCA_032128415.1 Betaproteobacteria bacterium
ATTCAGCAACGTCGGGCAGCTTCACTTCGGGCAATGCCGTGTGCATTAAGGTTTCGGTCGCATCGGGATCGATGACTATGACGGTGATTTCGCGCTGGATGCCCGCGACAGCAGTATTCAGTCGCTCGACCAGTTCTTTGCTGGTGAATACCGCACGGGTATCGGAGTGTTCGAGTACGTAAACGAGTTGCGAAGACTGCGCCAGCAGGTTCAGCGGCACGACCGTGAAACCCGCGTACATCACGCCGATCAGCAGCCGGCCGGTCTGGTAGCTGTTGTGCAGCATCAGCGCGACCTTGTCACCCTTGCGTAGCCCCTTGCTGAGTAGAAACCAGCCGAGATCACGCGAGTCGCGCTGCAACTGCGCGTAACTCATTGTCGCGCCGGTTTCGGGGGCGATCAGCCATGTCGCGGAGGGTTGCTCCGCAGCGCGCATGTCTACGTAATGACGGATTGTTCGCATGAAAAGGAAAAGATCAAAAGCGAGCCACAGAGGATTCATCACAATACCCCTTTGAGGGGTATTGTGATGAATCCTCTGTGAACTGTGTGGCTAAAGGTTTTGAGTATTACGCGCCGTATTTCTTGCGGTAGGCGCCGAAGATATCGTCGGGTGTCGGTTCGCGCGGCGGGATGACGCGCACGATGCGCGTGGTGTTCATGAAGTGTTTGTAATTCAGGTTCTCGGAAAAACTGTTGCCGCCCCAGGTGCCGCATCCCATAGTTAGCGAGAACGGCAGACCGTTGTCAAAGCTGCCACCGTTGGCGATGGCATGGGCCTGATTGACGATGACGCGGCAGACCGTCATCTCTCTCCCAAGTCTTTGAATTTGTTCATTATTTTGTGTATGTATGCCGCAGGAATGACCATCACCCTGATAGTCGTAGATGGCGCGCAGCGTGTTGAACGCGTGGTCAAAGTCGCGCGCCTTGTAGATCGCCATCACCGGCGAGAGTTTTTCGCCGGAGAACGGTGCGGACTTGCCGGTGCCGGATTCCTCGACCATCAGACATTTGGCGTTGACGAGTTCCGGTCGCGTCAACCCAGCCACGGCACAGATTCTATCTACGCTTTGCGCGGTGACGGCGGGCGACAGCTTGCCGCCAGGGAACATGGCTTTTTGTAACGTTGTTTTTTCTTCGGTGGTGAGCAGCGCGCCGCCGACAGCGGTCAGCACCTTGATCATGCGGTCATACACCGCGGTGTGAATGATTACGCTGTTCTCGGATGAGCAACTGGTGGCATGGTCAAAAATCTTCGAGCGCATGATTTTCTGCGCGGCGTCTGTGCAGTCAGCGCTGTCATCAACGATTACCGCAACGTTGCCCGCGCCGACACCCAGCGCCGGCGTGCCGCTGGAGTATCCCGCGCGCACGTTGGCTTGCGAGCCGGTGATGACGACCAGATCGACCTGGCGCATCAGTTCCTGACTGGAATCCTTGGTCACCGGATTCGGCAGGGTTTGGACCAGATCGGCGGGTGCACCGATGCGTGCAAATTCGGCATGGATGAATTCCAGCAGTTTCGCCGCTGTCGAGTAACCCTTGGGTGAGGGCGAGAGAATGACGGCATTGCCGCACTTCAGTGCGTTGATGATGTTGTTGGCCGGCGTGGCGCCGGGATTGGTCGAAGGCACCACGGCGGCAACCACGCCGACCGGTCGGGCGATTTCGGTGATGCCCAGTTCCGGAAGCTCGGCCAGTACGCCGGTGGAAATAGCACCCTGCAGATCGCGCATCAGGCCCAGCGTTTTGCGGTGGTTCTTGGTAATTTTGTCTGCGATGTTACCGAGGCCGGTGTCGCGCACGGCGATTTCAGCCAGCAATTTGTTGCGCGCGGGTTCCATGATCGCCCAGCCGGACGCCGTGACCAGTTCGTCGAGTTGCGCCTGGGTGTAATGCGCAATCGCAGCCTGCGCCTTGCGCGCACGGGCGATCAGTGCGGTAACCGTTTGCGCGGCGGCGGATGTGGCCGGAACCTCAGCGACAGACATGAATGACTCCTTCAATTGCATTCCCGCGCGGATGGAACAGCAGGTCAGTGCGCGTGATTATAACGAGAGCGTTGCTGCAATCGCTTTCATCGCCGTGACTTTGCGGTGATTATTGATGGCCACCATATAAAAAACAATAAGTAAAAACAGTATGTTAGTTAAACTATCAGCTTGCCTGAGCATGGTGGAGGCAACCGCGGCAACAGGGGCGCGCTGTCGGTAATGCCGCAGAGTGCAGAGTGCCGAGCGCGACGCCGGATGGACAGTGCGCGCGGTTAGCTCCGCGTCAGGGCGTTGCACGACAGGCGCATGACGTGAACCGCCGCGGCATGGATGAAGCGCGCCGGTTTGCTGTGCGAGCCGGATAAAAATTGATAGACTCCGGGTTCCGCAAAACAACAACACCAGTTTATGAAATGGCAAATAAAAAGCACTGCAAATTCGAGGGAAAAATTGTTTTCGTTGGCTTCGGCTCCGTCGCGCAGGGCGTCCTTCCTCTGCTGCTGCGCCATATCGACATGCCGAAAGAGCGGATCTCGATTGTTACCGGCCATGACCGTGGCCGTGCCGAGGCTGAATCGTTCGGCATTCGCTATGAAATAAACCCGCTCACGCGCGAGAACTACCGCGCAGTTCTGGGTCCACGACTGGATCCCGGAGACTTCCTGATTAATTTATCGGTCGATGTGGCGAGTTCCGCCCTGATCGAATTTTGCTGTGAAAAAGGCGTGCTCTACCTTGACTCGTGCATCGAGCCATGGATCGGCGGATACACGGATCAATCGGTATCGGCGTCGCGCCGCTCCAACTACGGTCAGCGCGAGGAAGTTCTGGAGCTGCGTAAGAAATTTCCGGCAGGTCCGACGGTCATTCCCGCACATGGTGCCAATCCCGGCCTGATTTCGCACTGGGTCAAACAGGCGCTGGTCAATCTTTCACAGGACATCCTCGGTCGCACCGATATCCCGCAGTCGAAGGCTGGTTGGGCGCAGCTGGCGATGGAGCTGGGCGTGAAGAGCATTCATTGCTCGGAGCGCGATACCCAGGTGGCCTCACCGCGCAAGCGGCGCGGCGAGTTCGTAAATACATGGTCGGTGGATGGGTTTATCGGCGAAGGTTCGCAGCCTTGCGAACTGGGTTGGGGAAGCCACGAGAAATATTTTCCGCCGGAAGGCCGCGAGCATGATTTTGGCTGCAAGGCGGCAATCTATCTGACCCGGCCCGGCGCATCGGTACGGGTGCGCACCTGGACGCCCAATGAAGGCGCCTTCCACGGTTTTCTGATTACGCACGGCGAAGCGATTTCTATATCTGACTATCTGACCGTGCGCGATGGCGACAAGGTGGTGTATCGCCCGACCTGTCACTATGCCTATCACCCTTGCGACGACACGGTGCTGTCGGTGCATGAACTCGCGGGCCGCCACTGGGTGGGCCAGGAACAGCGGCGGCTATACCGTGACGAGATTACCGACGGCATCGATGAACTGGGCGCGTTGCTGCTGGGTCATGAAAAGGGTGCGTACTGGTATGGCTCGCAGTTATCAATCCATGAAGCACGCAAGCTCGCGCCATATAACAATGCGACCAGTTTGCAGGTGGCTGCGGGTGTGGTCGGTGCGGTGATCTGGGCCATGGAAAATCCGCGCGTTGGCATCATCGATCCGGACGACATGGATTTTCGGCGGGTGCTGGAAATCGCCAACCCCTATCTCGGGAAATCGTTTGGCATCTATTCGGACTGGACGCCACTGCAGGATCGCAACCATCCGTTCCCGGAAGATCTGGACACTTCTGATCCTTGGCAATTCAAGAATATCCGGGTGGTTTGAAAGGCAGTTCGTATAAATAAAAAAGGCGCGATATATCGCGCCTTTTTTTAATATTGAAGCGGTGCATTACTGGAGACGGATGTTTGCTTCCTTGACAATTTTTAAGTACTTATCGCGCTCGGCTCTAATGAAGGCAGCGAACTCTTTCGGGTTGTTGCCAACGGTTTCCGCGCCATTTTGCATAATGCGCTTCTTCACATCGGCCAGACGCAGCAACTTGGCGGCCTCGGCATGCAGTCGCGCGATGACGTCCTTATTGACTGCAGCGGGCGCGACCAGTCCCCACCAGGTAGTAAAGGTGAACCCGGGAACCCCGCTTTCTATGACGGTCGGCACATCGGGCATCAGCGAGGTGCGCTTTTCGGAGCCCACCGCAAGCACTCGCAGTCTGCCGGACTTGATGTACGGAAGCGCTACGGGAATCACGTCGAAGCCGATCTGGATGTGGCCCGCGATCAGGTCTATCGTTGAAGGCCCCGAGCCCTTGTAGGGCACATGAACCATTTTCACTTTAGCCTGCTTTTTCAGCAATTCTCCGGCAAAGTGCTGGACAGTACCTCTGCCCGGCGATGCGTAATGCAGTTGATCAGGACGAGCTTTTGCCAGCGCGATCAGTTCTTGCATGCTCTTGACCGGCAGTGAAGGATGCACGACCACCAGATTGGGGCTGGTTGCAGCCAGGCTGATCGGCGCAAAATCCCGCACCGGATCGTAGGGCAGTTTTGGGTACAGCGACGGCAAGATGGACAGGGCGGCGATATGCGCCATCATGATGGTGTAGCCGTCGGGAGGGGCTTTGGACACCACTTCGGCAGCAATCTGGCCGCTCGCGCCGCCGCGATTGTCCACAATAACCTGCTGTCCCAGCCCCTCGGCCAGTTTTTGCGCAACGATACGACCCATGATGTCGGTGCCGCCGCCGGGCGGGAAGCCGATTACCATGCGTACCGGCTTTGTCGGATACGTTTGTGCCAGTACCGGCGCGCAGCCGACAACGATAAGCAAGGTGATTGCCCGCAGAAGGGTGTGCATGGATTCTCCTCCGTGGATATTGATTTTTGTATGACCCGTCGCGTCCCGCGCCGGTATCCTGTCGCGCATTGTAATACTGTTGCAGTTCCCGCAACGGTGCCCCAGCACTTTTACTAGGGGCGCGAATTCCAGCGTGTTGCACTTGAAGCGTCGCGGACGGTAATCAAGGATCACAAGTACTTATGACCACAGCCTCCAGTCACCGCCCGTTGGACATTCCGTCTGCCTGGGTAACGCAATGGGCGGAGCGCGTTCCCGCAGGGGGCGCCGTTCTGGACGTGGCCTGTGGCAGTGGCCGCCATGCGCGATTTTTCGCGGCGCGTGGGCACCCCGTGGATGCGGTCGATCGTGATGCAGTAGCGGTGGCAGCGCTGGCCGCAGTGCCGGGGGTAGTTGCGCGGTGTGCCGATATCGAAGGTGGCCCCTGGCCCTATGCCGGACGGCAATTTGCTGCGGTGGTGGTTACCAATTATCTGTACCGGCCGCTGTTTCCTGCCCTGATTGCCGCCATAGCGCCCGGCGGCCTGCTGATTTACGAGACGTTTGCCGAGGGAAATGAGGCTTACGGCCGTCCGGCCAATCCGGAGTTCCTGCTGCGGCGTGGCGAACTGCTGGAGCGGGTGGGCACGATGCAGGTTTTGGCTGTTGCAGACCTCTATGTCGATTCGCCCAAACCCGCTGTGGTGCAGCGCATCTGCGCCGCGATGCCATAGCCCTGGTTTCTGGAAAAATCGTTAAGATTCAGGGGGCTTTCGCGCTGCAGCATGAAGGCGCCAAAATTGACCGGGTGGAGCGCAGCCGGTAAAATCCAACGGTTTTGGAAATTGGATCAGCGATGCGGGTCAAGTTCGTCGCGGGCAACTGGAAAATGAACGGCAGTCTCGCGTCCAATGAGGCGTTGCTGCGGGTTCTGGTTCCTGCCCTGGCCAGGATTTCCGGGGTGGATTACGCGATTTTCCCACCTTATACGTATTTGTCCCAGGTGCAGCACTTGTTGCACGGTTTCAGTGTGACTTTGGGCGGCCAGGATCTGTGCCAGCACGGTAACGGCGCATATACCGGCGGCGTGTCTGCTGCGATGTTGCGCGATTGCGGCTGTGCGTGGGTTCTGGTCGGACACTCGGAGCGCCGAGTTTTGTTCGGCGAGACGGATATGCTGGTGGCAGAGAAGTTTGCGGTGGCACAGCAGGCCGGTTTACAGCCGGTGCTGTGCGTTGGTGAAACACTGGCGGAGCGCGAGGCGGGTGCAACCGAACGCGTCGTGGGCCGCCAACTGGATGCGGTAGTGCAGCGGTGTGGTGTGACGGCGCTGCGTGATGCGGTGATTGCTTATGAGCCGGTGTGGGCGATAGGCACCGGAAAAACGGCTACACCGGAAGCAGCGCAGGCGGTACATGCGTTCATCCGCAGCAGCGTTACAGATCGGGCAGTGGCCGATGCGCTACGGATTGTGTATGGCGGCAGTGTGAAAGCGGCAAATGCAGTGCAGTTGTTTGATATGCCCGATATTGATGGCGGACTGATCGGTGGTGCGTCGTTGGAAGCAGAAGAATTCACAGCGATCTGTCGCGCGGCGGCAGGAACAAAGTAAGGCGAAGCAGGGTAAAAAATGGATATTCTGATACTTGTAGTACACGTCGCTGCAGCGCTGGGCGTAATCGGCCTGGTGCTGTTGCAGCATGGCAAGGGCGCCGATATGGGCGCTGCGTTCGGCAGCGGTTCGGCGGGCAGCGTATTTGGTTCGGCCGGATCGGCGAATTTTCTCAGTCGGACGACGGCTGTGCTTGCCGCGATATTTTTCATGTCAAGCATCGGCTTGACCGTATTGACTGGAAAAAAGAGCGATAACCGGGGCGTCATGACGCAACCGGTCGAGCAAGCTCCGTCGGATTCGTTGCCGTCGCAGATACCGACGCCGCCGACACAACTCCCGGCATCCGCAGTGCCGGTGCCAGTGCTGCCGATCGTGCCGGCGCCGAATAGCGGATCGCAGAC
Source organism: Betaproteobacteria bacterium (assembly GCA_032128415.1). Lineage (GTDB taxonomy): Bacteria > Pseudomonadota > Gammaproteobacteria > Burkholderiales > SG8-41. The sequence goes on from JAQBGW010000091.1 coordinate 6,854, forward strand.
GGGGGGCGTGCCGAAGTGAGCGCTGCAAATCGGTAACAGAGCGCTAAAAGCTTGATATTCAGGCTTGCTGAAGGTCATGTCGACGTGGTGGAATTGGTAGACACGCCGTCTTGAGGGGGCGGTGGCGAAAGCCGTGAGAGTTCGAGTCTCTCCGTCGACACCAGACAGAGAACTGGACAGCAGTGCAGGGGCGGCCGGCAGGTATGGCCGCAAGTTGTTCGGAAACGTTGCAGAAGGCATCAAATGCTGGAAGGTTATTTTCCGATTCTGATGTTCATCGCCGTGGGTATAGCCTTCGGCGTGGCGCCGATTGTCTCCGGCTGGATGGTCAGCCGCCTGGTCGGGATGCACCGTCCTGATCAGCAGAAACTGTCGCCCTACGAATGCGGATTCGAAGCGTTTGAAGACGCGCGCATGCGGTTTGACGTGCGTTACTACCTCGTTGCCATCCTGTTCATCCTGTTCGATCTGGAAATTGCATTCATGTTCCCGTGGGCCGTGGTGTTGCAGGAAATCGGCCTGTTCGGATTCTTTGCCATGATGATTTTCCTCGCCATTCTGGTCGTAGGTTTCATCTACGAGTGGAAAAAAGGTGCACTGGAATGGGAATAAGAAAGAGGTAACTTATGGGCGCTATCGAAACCATCGGCGACAATCTCAACGACAGAGGCTTCATCACCACGTCTGTCGATTCGCTGATTAACTGGACGCGCACCGGTTCGATGTGGCCGATGACCTTTGGTCTTGCCTGCTGTGCTGTGGAAATGATGCACGCCGGCGCCTCGCGCTACGATCTGGACCGCTTCGGCATCGTGTTCCGCCCCAGTCCCCGTCAATCCGACGTGATGATCGTCGCCGGGACACTATGTAACAAGATGGCTCCGGCTTTACGCAAGGTCTATGACCAGATGGCGGAGCCGCGCTGGGTGATTTCGATGGGTTCCTGCGCCAACGGCGGCGGTTACTACCATTACTCGTATTCGGTGGTGCGTGGTTGTGACCGCATTGTGCCGGTAGATATCTATGTGCCGGGCTGTCCGCCGACCGCGGAAGCGTTGCTCTACGGCATCATCCAGTTGCAGAACAAGATTAAACGCACTAACACGATAGCCCGCTGACCGACCTCTCATGGCCAACCGTCTTGAAACCCTGAATGTCGCGCTGCAGGCTGCGCTGGGTGAAAAACTTTCTGCGATCAGCGTTGCCCTGAATGAGGTTACTGTCGAAATTGCGGCGGGAGAGCTGCTGGCTGCAGCGTCCATCCTGCGTGACGAAGCCTCGCTGAAATTCGAGCAGTTGATCGACATCTGCGGCGTCGATTACAGCGAATATGGCGAGCGCGTACGCAAGGGTCCACGCTTTGCGCTGGTCTACCATCTGCTCAGCCTTACGCACAACTGGCGTTTGCGGCTGCGCGTGTACGCACCGGATGACAGTTTTCCGGTGGTTGCTTCGGTGATTGACGTCTGGTCCGTGGCGAACTGGTATGAGCGCGAGGCGTTCGATCTCTACGGCATCATGTTTACTGGACACCCGGATCTGCGCCGCCTGCTGACCGATTACGGTTTCGTTGGCCATCCGTTTCGCAAGGATTTTCCACTGTCGGGCAATGTCGAGATGCGTTACGACCCCGACCAGAAACGCGTTATCTACCAGCCGGTCACCATCGAGCCGCGCGTGATCACCCCGCGTATTGTTCGCGAGGAGAACTACGCGGACTCCGAGGGTTTCCGCAAGGGCTGAATTGAAAGATTTTTCTGAAAAACGTTTGCCACAGAGGATTCATCACAATACCCCCTTGAGGGGTACACAGAGAACACAGAGAGAAACGAAAACCGGGACGTTGCGAGCTTTTTGCTCTGTGACCTCTGTGCTCTCTGTGCTCTCTGTGGCTGAATTGTTTTTAAATGGCTGAAATTAAAAATTACACGATGAACTTCGGCCCCCAGCATCCGGCTGCCCACGGCGTGTTGCGTCTGGTGCTGGAACTCGACGGCGAGGTCATCGAGCGTGCCGACCCGCACATCGGGCTACTCCACCGCGCGACTGAAAAGCTCGCTGAGCACAAAACCTTTCTCCAGTCAGTGCCATACATGGACCGGCTGGACTACATGTCGATGATGGCCAACGAGCATGCCTACGTGATGGCAATCGAGAGGCTGCTGGGCATCGAGGTGCCCGAGCGCGCGCAGTACATCCGCGTGATGTTCGACGAGATTACCCGGTTGCTGAACCACCTGCTGTGGCTGGGAGCGCATGGGTTGGATGTCGGCGCGATGACCATTTTTCTGTATGCGTTCCGCGAGCGCGAGGATTTGTTCGATATGTATGAGGCGGTCTCCGGCGCGCGCATGCATGCAGCGTATTACCGTCCGGGTGGCGTCTATCGTGATCTGCCGGATACCATGCCGAAGTACACCGCTACACGCATCCACAACGCCGCGGCAACCAAGACATTGAACGAAAACCGACAGGGCACGCTGCTTGATTTCATCGAGGACTTCACCCGGCGTTTTCCAGGGTATGTCGATGAATACGAAACGTTACTGACGGACAACCGCATCTGGAAGCAGCGGCTGGTGGGCATCGGCGTAGTGTCGCCGGAACGCGCGTTGTCGCTGGGCTTCACCGGCGCGATGCTGCGCGGTTCCGGTATCGAATGGGATTTGCGCAGGAAGCAACCGTACGAGGTGTATGACAGGATGGAATTCGACATTCCGGTGGGTGTCAACGGCGACTGCTACGACCGCTACCTGGTGCGTATCGAGGAAATGCGCCAGTCGAACCGCATCGTCCGGCAATGCGTGGACTGGCTGCGCAAGAATCCCGGCCCGGTGATGGCCGACAGCCATAAGGTGGCGCCACCGTCGCGCGTGGCGATGAAAACCAATATGGAAGAGCTGATCCACCACTTCAAGTTGTTTACCGAAGGTATGCATGTTCCGCCAGGCGAGGCTTACGCTGCGGTGGAGCATCCCAAAGGTGAGTTTGGCATTTACCTGGTGTCCGATGGTTCCAACAAACCGTACCGGTTGAAAATCCGCGCGCCCGGTTTTGCACATCTCTCGGCGCTCGATGAAATGGTGCGCGGTCATATGATTGCCGACGTGGTGGCGATCATCGGTACGCAGGACATCGTGTTCGGGGAGATTGACAGATGAGCGACCGATGAACGCGCCCTCATTATTCGTCGCCGCACTTTCTCCTGCATCGCTGGCGAAAATCGACAAGGCCGTGGCCAAGTATCCGCCGACCGAAAAGCAGTCTGCAGTGATGGCGGCATTGACCATCGCCCAGGATGAGAAGGGCTGGCTGTCGACCGAAACCATGGATTTTGTTGCGCAATATCTCGGCATGGCGCCGGTGGCGGTGTACGAGGTGGCGACGTTCTACACCATGTATGACCTGAAACCCGTCGGCCGCCACAAACTCACGATTTGCACCAATTTGCCCTGCGCATTGCAGGGCGCGACGCACACTGCGCAATATCTCAAACAAAAGCTGGGCATCGGCTTTGGAGAAACCACTGCGGACGGACGCTTTACCCTCAAGGAGGGTGAGTGCATGGGGGCGTGTGGTGATGCCCCGGTGATCATCCGCAATAACAAGCACATGTTGTGCGCTATGGCGAATGAAAAAATAGACCAACTGCTTGAGGAACTTAAATAATGGGCCTGCCTGTCGCCCCTTTCGCGAAAGACCTGTATGGCCCCGATGCCCTCATCATGAAGGACATCGACGGTGCGAATTGGCGTCTCAAGGATTATGAGGCGCGCGGCGGTTATCAGGCGCTGCGCAAAATCATCAATGAAAAAATAACGCCTGAAAATGTCATCGCCGAGGTCAAGAAATCAGCTTTGCGCGGACGCGGCGGCGCGGGTTTCCCGGCAGGACTGAAGTGGAGTTTCATGCCGAAGCAGTATTCCGGGGAGAAGTACCTGGTGTGCAATTCGGATGAGGGCGAGCCGGGCACGTTCAAGGATCGCGACATCCTGCGCTACAACCCGCACAGCCTGATCGAAGGCATGGCCATTGCGGCGTATGCCATGGGTATTGCGGTGGGTTACAACTACATACACGGCGAAATCTGGGACGTCTACGAGCGTTTTGAAGAGGCGCTGGACGAGGCGCGCGCCGCCGGATACCTGGGCAACAACATACTCGGTTCGGAATTCAGTTTTCAGTTGCATGCGCACCACGGCTTCGGTGCCTACATCTGCGGCGAGGAAACCGGCTTGCTGGAGTCCCTTGAAGGCAAGAAAGGCCAGCCGCGCTTCAAGCCGCCGTTCCCGGCCAGCTACGGCCTCTATGGCAAGCCGACGACGATCAACAATACCGAAACCTTTGCCGCGGTGCCCTGGATCATCTTGAACGGCGGCGAAGCTTTCCTCAACATGGGCAAGCCCAACAACGGCGGCACTAAATTGTTTTCGGTCTCCGGCGATGTGGCGCGCCCCGGCAACTTCGAGGTGAGGCTCGGCACGCCGTTCCCCAAGCTGCTCGAAATGGCGGGCGGCATGCGTGACGGCCGCAAGCTGAAAGCGGTGATACCCGGCGGCTCGTCGATGCCGGTGCTGCCGGCGGACATCATGATGGCCACCGACATGGATTACGACTCGATTGCCAAGGCCGGATCGATGCTCGGTTCCGGTGCAGTGATTGTCATGGACGAGACGCGCTGCATGGTGAAGTCGCTGCTGCGGCTGTCCTATTTCTATTACGAGGAGTCCTGCGGACAGTGCACCCCGTGCCGCGAGGGCACCGGCTGGCTCTACCGCATGGTCGATCGCATCGAGCATGGCCAGGGCCGCAACGAAGACCTCGACCAGCTGAATCGTGTCGCTGACAACATCCAGGGGCGCACGATCTGCGCGCTGGGAGATGCCGCGGCGATGCCGGTGCGGGCGTTCATCAAGCATTACCGCGACGAATTCCAATATCACATCGACCACAAGAAGTGCCTGGTCGCGCCCTACATCTAGATGGATCGCAATGATCGAAATTGAACTCGATGGCAAGTTGATGGAAGTGGCTGAGGGCAGCACCATCATGGATGCCGCCAATCAGGTCGGTACGTTTGTGCCGCATTTCTGCTATCACAGGAAGCTGTCGATCGCGGCCAACTGCCGCATGTGCCTGGTGGAGGTCGAAAAAGCGCCGAAGCCGCTGCCGGCCTGTGCAACACCGGTGAGCAAAGGCATGAAAGTGTGGACGCACTCGGACGCGGCGGTCAACGCGCAGAAAGGCGTCATGGAGTTTCTGCTGATCAACCATCCGCTTGATTGCCCGATTTGCGATCAGGGCGGCGAATGCCAGCTGCAGGACCTGGCGGTGGGATACGGCAGCAGCGGTTCGCGCTACGAGGAAGACAAGCGCGTGGTGAACAACAAGAACCTCGGCCCGCTGATTTCCACCGATATGACCCGCTGTATCCACTGCACACGTTGCGTGCGCTTCGGTCAGGAAATTGCCGGCATCATGGAGTTGGGCATGATCGGCCGCGGCGAGCATGCTGAAATCATCACTTTCGTCGGCAAGACTGTCGATTCGGAATTGTCGGGCAATGCCATCGATCTGTGTCCGGTTGGCGCGCTGACCTCAAAACCGTTCCGCTACAGCGCGCGCACCTGGGAACTGACACGCAAGCCCTCGGTCAGCCCGCACTGCGGCCTCGGCTCCAATCTGACGATGCAGGTGAAGCAGAATCGCGTCATGCGCACCCTGCCGCGCGACAACG
>JAQBGW010000092.1:0-3863 GCA_032128415.1 Betaproteobacteria bacterium
TGAAGAGGGCAATTACGCCCAGGCGCAGCGGCTGCTGCAATCCAGTCTCGCCGAGGGGCTCCCCTCGCGCGCCACCCGGGCGCGGGCTCACAAATACCTGGCCTTCATTTACTGCGTCACCGACCGCACCGCGCAATGCCGTGAGGAGTTCAACAATGCGCTGGCCGTTGATCCGAAATTCACCCTCACCGCTGCCGAGTCCGGACATCCGGGGTGGGGCCCCGTATTTCGCAACGTCAGTGGCGGCCGCTGAGCCGCGATCATGATGGAAAAACCTGCAAAAATAGGCCGTTACGACGTGGTCGCCGAAATCGGCCGGGGTGCAATGGGCGTGGTGTACCGCGCTGTCGATCCGATGCTGGAGCGCACGGTCGCCATCAAGACCATCAACATGGCGCTCGACCCGGACGAGATGGATCATTACGAAAAGCGCTTCACTATCGAGGCGCGCGCCGCCGGCGGACTGAATCACCCGAACATCGTCACCATCCACGACGTCGGTCGCAGTGGCGATCTCGCCTACATGGCGATGGAGTTTCTTGAAGGCCGTGAACTCAAGGATCTGATCGCCGAAAAGGAGCTCACTACCGTCCGCGCACTGGAAATCGCCGCAGAGGTAGCTGATGGCCTGGCCTATGCGCACACACATGACGTCGTGCATCGCGATATCAAACCGGCGAATATCATGATCCTGAATGACGGCCGCGTAAAAATCACCGACTTCGGCATCGCCCGCATGCGCACCGCTGATGTACGCACGCAAACTGGCGTGGTGCTGGGCTCGCCGCGCTACCTGTCGCCGGAGCAGGTGCTGGGCAAGCGATCAGACGCCCGTGCCGACATTTTCTCACTGGGTGTAATCCTCTATGAAATGGTCGCCAAGCAGGCACCATTCACCGGCGTCGACATCAACTCGCTGATGTTCCAGATAGTCAATTTTAATCCGGTGCCGCCGAGCACCCACCAACCGGCGCTGCCGGCGATGCTCGACTTGATCATCGCCAAGGCGCTCGCCAAGGCCGAGGATGATCGCTACGCGACGATCGCAGAATTTGCCAAGGACCTGCGCGTCTGCCAGCAGCAACCCGCAGCGACGACCACCTCGCCGCTGCAGATCGCGATGCCGCGCATGGCCACAGCACCGGTCGGTGAGCTGACGGACACGCTACCTGCTACGCGCGTCGAAGACCGCAGCTCGACCGCACTCGACGATTCGACGCCCAACGACACCATGCCGGCACGCGGCCTCGCTAAGGGATTTGATTCCCTGTCAGCGACCATGCGGCTCGCCGTAAAAACCGGGGCGTTTACCGACCCCCATACGTTCGCAGAAAGTTTAGGCATCAGTCATCACTCGATCGATGCCGCCATCATGGACGCCGAGTTTGATCCCGAACACAACTGGAGCACGACCACCATGGCACACGTACCGCCGTGGTCTACGCGCGACCGCAGGATATTCATGGGTGCCATCGCCGGCGCCACCGTCATTGGTGCAGTCATCGTTTTCGTCTGAGTTTTCGTCCCGATCCGCCACGCGAACAAATTACCCGGTCCCGGCGGCAGGCTTTACGTCTGCAATGTAGCGCTGCGCCGACTTGAGCGCTTCCAACCGCGCGCCAACAATTTGGTGCGAATCGAGTAATTTCAGAACGCCGGTCTTGGTGAGCGTGTTGCGCACTGGATCGCGCATGCCACAGAGAATGACGGTGTCATTCATTTCCCGCAATCCGATGATCACCTCTTCCAAGGCCATCGATGCGCTGGTGTCAATGAACGGCACGTCCGACAAGTCCACGACCAGCGCATCTTTTGCGGTCGATGACTGCATCATCCTCGCGATATCCCGGGCTGAGCCGAAGCTCAATGGACCCTCGATGTGAAAGAGGACGATCCTGCCGCCGGCTGCATCCAGAATTGCTGCTTCTTCCGCTGCAAGATCATGCGACTGCTCCGAATTGCGCATGACTTTTGCGCTTTTTAGTTGCAGGTCAGCCATGCGCGAAACAAAAAGCAGCGACGCCATCACGATGCCGACAGCAACCGCCGTCATCAGATCGACAAATACCGTAATAAGCAGGGTCGTCAACATGATGATGACCCCGGCTCGCGGAGCGAGGTGAGTGCGCTTGAGGTAACGCCAGTCGATGATGTCGATCCCAACCTTGATCAGGATGCCGGCGAGAACTGCGAGCGGTATTTTGCTGGCGACTTCACCAAAGCCCAGCACCAGCACCAGCAACACCAGGGCGTGTATGACGCCCGACAGTCTGGTGGTCGCTCCCGCACGAATATTGACCAGGGTGCGCATGGTAGCGCCCGCGCCGGCGATGCCGCCGAAAAGTCCGGCGACCATATTGCCGATGCCCTGACCGATCAGTTCGCGATTTGAATCGTGATAGGTCCGTGTCACGCTGTCCGCAACCAATGATGTCAGTAGCGAATCGATGGCGCCGAGGAAGGCAAGGATCAGTGCGAAGCGCAGTATCTCGGGCACATCAGCCAGCGTAATGTCGGGAACTGTCACCTGTGGCAGGCCGGTGGGTATCTCACCAATCACCGGCGCTCCAGGAAACAGGTACAAGCCTGCGATGGTCCCCACGACGATCGCAATGAGCGGAGGCGGCACCCGGGCAGCAATCATCTTCGGCGTCGCAACCATGATGGCAAAACAGATGCCGCACAGGGTCAAAGCCTGAAGATTGGGGCTTGCAATCATCGCCGGCAACGCCGCCAGTTTTTCAACGATCTCTCCGGACAGCGGCGTGTGGCCAAGCCCATGAGCAAGCTGAAGAATGATGATGATCACGCCGATTCCGCTCATGAAACCGGAAACCACCGGCTGAGGCACAAGCTTGACGTAGCGCCCAGCGCCAAGGACACCGAAAAGTATCTGGAAACCGCCCGCCAAAATGACCACGGCAAAGGCCAGCGCCAGATTTCCGCCCAGCTGGGTGATGATCAGCGCCATGACCACCGTCATCGGGCCGGTAGGGCCGGATACCTGGTGACGCGTACCGCCGAAAACAGTAGCAAAGAAACCGACGAGAATCGCGCCCCAGAGGCCCGCTAGTGCACCCGCTCCCGATGCGACGCCGAAAGCCAGAGCGAGTGGCAGCGCGACTACGGCTGCTGTAAGACCGCCGTACGCATCACCCTTATGTTTTTCGATAAACGACATCGCAACGAATTATGCAGGTATTCGGTGCGGAAATGGGGTCAAGTCGGTGCGCGGCGCCCGAGAGCTTGCGGGCACCGCGCTGCTGCGATAGATCAGGATCGCAACTCAGGGACGCAGATAAGCGTAGCCTTCGCGTTGTTGCAGCCGGGTAATCTCGTCCACACCTGATCGGACAAACTTAACTTCCTTGATGAACTGGTCCCTAGTTAGCCCCCGTTCACGAAGCGTAATATCGCAAACCAAAAACTTGACGCCCTGAAATTCCAGATCCTCAATCATTCCGCGATATTCGTTGCCTTTTGCAGTCTTCGCTCCCTTCATCATGAAATTGACGCCGGCAGCATGGCCAACAACCGTGATCTGCACTGCAGAATTCACTTCGAGATGATTGCGGATGTATTCCAGCCCGCGAGACGCCTGTTCGTTGCCATCCACGAAATGATAAACGACCCTGTCGGGCCGTTTATCCTGCGCAATACCATTGGCACAAGCCAGAAAGGTCAGCGCCAGCACACAACCTTGCAGCAGCCGGCCCATCCACCCGGGTCTCACGACTGTCCCTGCAACGTCTGCCTATGGAATCGGCTTGAGATGCAGTTCTTCTGAAGATGCGTTGACAAATCCATATTTTCCATAAGCCGCCTGCGCTGCAGGCGTTTTCAGAAATGATAGGTAACGATCC
>JAQBGW010000093.1:0-3014 GCA_032128415.1 Betaproteobacteria bacterium
CCAGCGCGGCACGGATGCCTGAGCAGTGATCGCCGACGTAGAGCCAGTCGCGGACATTCTTGCCGTCGCCGTAGATCGGCAGCGGCTTGCCGGCGAGCGCGTTGAGGATGACCAGCGGAATCAGTTTTTCCGGGAACTGCAGCGGGCCGTAGTTGTTGGAGCAGTTGGTGGTGACCACCGGCAGGCCGTAGGTGTGGTGCCAGGCGCGTACCAGATGATCCGAGGCGGCCTTGGAGGCCGCATAGGGACTGTTCGGTGCGTAAGGCGTGGTTTCGCTGAAAGCGGGGTCGTTGCTGTTCAGCGAGCCATAGACCTCGTCGGTCGATACCTGCAGGAAACGGAAACGGTTCTTCGCGGGTTCGTCCAGCGTGCTCCAGTACGCGCGTGCTTCCTCCAGCAGGCTGAAAGTGCCGACCACATTGGTCTGCACGAATTCAGCTGGACCGTGGATCGAGCGATCCACATGGCTTTCGGCGGCGAAGTGAACGATGGCTTGGGGTTGGTGTTGTTTCAGCAGGCTCGCGACCAGTGTGCGGTCATTGATGTCGCCCTGCGCGAAGAGGTAGCGCGCATCGCCTTTGAGCGACGCGAGATTCTCCGGATTGCCGGCGTACGTCAGCTTGTCGAGGTTGACCACGGGCGATCCTTCCGTGGCGATCCAATCGAGTATGAAATTGGCGCCGATGAAACCTGCGCCGCCGGTCACCAGAATCACGTCAGTCCCTTTTTTCCGTGGCTTCGCGCAGCGTTGTTGCGTTGAGGATGCCGCGCGCACCCAGCAGTTCAATCACGGCGCTGGCGCAGCGTTCGGCGGGCATCGTCGCGGTGTCCAGCGTTAGTTCCGGCGCGGCAGGTGCTTCGTAGGGCGCGGATACGCCGGTGTAGTTGGCGATCTGCCCCGCCGCGGCTTTGTCGTAAAAACCTTTCGGGTCGCGTTCCGCGCAGACCTCGGCCGGGCAGCGGCAATAGGTCTCAATAAACGCGCCAGACGGAATCAACCCGCGCACCCTGTCGCGGCTGGCCCGCGTCGGCGACACAAATGCGCAGAGCACGATCAACCCGGCCTGGTACACCAGCAGCGACAATTCGGCAATGCGGCGCAGATGTTCGCTGCGATCGACCGGGCTGAATCCCAGGTCGGCACTCAGGCCGTGGCGCACGTTGTCGCCGTCGAGTACATAAGTCTGGCAGCCCAGCGCAAACAACCGGCGCTCGACTTCGTGCGCAGTGGTTGACTTGCCGGAACCGGGCAGGCCGGTGAACCAGACGACTGCGGATTTGTGGCCGTTCGCCGCTACACGTGCTTCAAGCGAAACCAATGAGGGATGCCGGACCAGGGAATTGTTGCTCAAGGCAGACAGACCATCACGGTTTTTCGAGCAGAATCAGGCTGCAATTTTGATGACTTTGGGGCGGGGGGATTGCCGCGCACGCCACAGGTCATGGCCCGCCTGCATCTCTACCCACATTTCTGCGCTTGTTCCCAGCGCAGTTTCGAGTCGCAGCGCCATTTCCGCACTGATGCCGGCGCGTCCGTTGAGCAGAGCCGACAACGCCTGCCGCGTTACGCCGAGACGTTTGGCCGCTTCCGTCACGCCCAGTGTTTTGGGCAGATACTCCCGGAGTACTTCGCCGGGGTGTGCGGGATTGTGCATACGAGACATTTTGCAAGTCCTTGTCAGTGGTAATCGATGTAATCGACCAGTTCGGCGTCCTTGCCGTCAAAGCGGAAGATCATTCGCCAGTTGCCGTTGATGGTGACCGAATAAAATCCCTTCAAGTCGCCGCTTAACCCATGAAACCGCCAGCCGGGCGCGTTCATGTCGTCCGGTTTTTTCGCATTATCCAGCGCCGTCAGCATGATCCGCAGCTTTGCTGCATGATGTGCTTGAATGCCGGCTTTGGTGCCGCTCAGGAAAAAAACCTTGACGCCTTTGTGACGAAAAGTCCTGATCATGGTCAATTGTAGCCCGTAAAGTGACACTTTACAACGCGAGCTGAATTGTACGATTCCACCGGTTGCCCATAAACCGCAGAGAATTTCCTGCATCACTGAAAGTGCGTGGCAGACGGAGGTCTTCTATCTGCTTCGCAGGTAGTATCCTGTTTTTCTGTGGCGGGACGCCGCTTCGCTGCCCGGATTTGCATTTTCTGCAGTAACAAACATATAAGTACAGAGAAATGCCGCGCATCCTGCTGATCAAAACCTCTTCGCTGGGCGACGTGGTGCATAACCTGCCCGTGGTCAGCGACATTGTTGCTGCCATTCCCGACGCGGTGATCGACTGGGTCGTCGAAGAGTCTTTCGCCGCGATTCCGCAACTGCATCCACGGGTCACCCGCGTGTGGCCGGTCGCGGTGCGGCGCTGGCGACGGGCGCTGTGGAATCCTGCGGTATGGGGAGAAGTCCGTGCGTTCATCCGCGAGCTGCGTGGACAACATTACGATGCCGTGATCGATACTCAGGGATTGCTGAAAAGCGCATGGATCGCCGGTCTCGCGCGCGGCGTGCGTCACGGGCTGGACCGGGCCAGCGCACGCGAACCGCTGGGCCTGTTTTATGACCGTACCTATGCCGTGCCCTGGGGCCAGCATGCCGTGGAGCGCAATCGCAGTCTTGCTGCGCAGGTGCTGGGCTACACGACCGCAGGCGCGCCGCAGTACGGCATTGTTGTCGCACCACAGGCGTTCAACTGCCTGGGATCATCCGCCTATGCAGTGCTGTTGCACGCCACCAGCGCCGCACGCAAGTTGTGGGCGGAGGAAAACTGGATAGAGCTTGGCCGCGTACTGGCCGCGCAATCCATCATCAGCGTGTTGCCCTGGGGTGATGCACAGGAACGCGAACGCAGCGTGCGGCTGGCAGCGCAGATCCCGCAGGCCGTGGTGCCGGATCGTTTTGAACTGCATGCGCTGGCTTCATTGCTGGCTGGCGCGCAGGTGGTCATCGGCACGGACACCGGGCTGACGCATCTCGCCGGTGCGCTGGGCGTACCGACGATCGGGATTTATGG